>CANHSA010000059.1 GCA_947463345.1 Flavobacteriales bacterium | reverse complement strand
TAGAAAAGGAATGGAGGTAACGGGGTCAGATGACGAAATCTTTGAACCTTCCCTTACCCGCTTAAAAAAGCAGGGAATTTTACCACTTGAACTCGGTTGGGATGCTGCACGCATTCACAAAGGCCTCACTGCAGTTATACTTGGTATGCACGCCAGGGCCGATAATCCTGAACTCTTGGCAGCCAAAGAAATGGGTCTTCCAATCTATAGTTATCCGGAATACCTCTACGAGCAAAGCAAAGACAAAATCCGTGTCGTCATTGGCGGAAGCCATGGCAAAACCACCATTACTTCCATGTTGCTACATGCGGTAGCTAAAATCGGTCTAGATGTAGATTACATGGTTGGTGCACAGCTAGAGGGCTATGATTGCATGGTCAAACTCACGCAAGAAGCCAAGTATATGATTTTGGAAGGGGATGAATACCTGAGCTCACCCATAGACCGCCGTCCTAAATTTCATTTGTACAGACCACATATTGCTTTGCTTTCAGGCATTGCCTGGGATCACATCAACGTGTTTCCGACTTTTGAAAATTACGTCTCCCAATTTGAAACATTTGTTTCACTCATTGAACCTAACGGGTCTTTGGTTTATAATCAAGAAGATTTAGAAATTCAGCGACTTGCTGAAAACGCTACAACGATTTCCTTGCTTCCTTATCAGACGCCAATTTTTGAACCGAACGCAAACGGTACCTTACTCACTTTTGACGGACAACAATATCAATTGCAAGTTTTTGGTGCACACAACCTCCAAAATCTAATGGGCGCTATGTATGTGGCTACGCAAATGGGCATAGACGCCGCTTCCTTCTTAAATGCAATGTCCGATTTTACAGGTGCAGGTAAGCGTTTGCAGAAAGTGGTTTCAGAAGGTAGTTTCGTGCTTTACAAAGATTTTGCGCATTCACCGTCTAAACTCAAAGCAACAACTGCAGCTGTCAAACAACAATATCCCGACCGAGAAGTCATTGCCTGTATGGAACTCCACACTTTTAGTTCTTTGCAAAAGGCTTTTTTACCACAATATAATGGCGCAATGGATGCCGCCGACCACGCGCTCGTTTATTTCAGTCCTGAAGTTGTAGCGCACAAAAAATTACCGGCACTCGATCCAGAAGAAGTGAAAGCAGGTTTTGGCGGAGGCGTTCAGATTTGTACGCAAACCCAAGATGTATTGGCTTTTATTGAAGCGCAAGATTGGCACCATAAAGTGCTGCTCATGATGTCTAGTGGTAACTTTGATGGAATTGACTACGACGCACTCGGGCAAAAGCTATGCGCGTCTTTAAATGCCTAAAAGCTAGTCTCTAAAAACAACCCTACGGTAAATAACCGCGATGAGCAGGCTATTGAGCGTTCCGTAAACCAAAAGGGCCAATAAACTGACGCTCAAAGTAAATTGTGGGTCGTACATCATGGCGGTATTTTGACGCGCCATGGCTACTATTTCTGCATCGCTTTTGTTTTCTAGTGCGCTGTTGCCTTTGCGAATTGCAGCAATCTCTGCTGGGCTATCCATTTTGCGTTCATACGCAGCTCTTTTGTGTGCATTGAACTCTGGATAGATGTCCTTGTAATAAAAAAACAAAAAGAAACTCACTAAAAGGGTGTAGGGAAGGCCTACGGTGAGGCCAGCTTTGATGTCGGTTAGGATGTTACTCTCTTCGGTGTTGGTTCTTTTTTTGCGGTACATGAACAACGCGATTGCGCTGGTCAAGAAAGCCATATTGAGCAAGACGAATATTTGGATTTCATCTAGGCGCCAATTGAGCCAAAAAGCAAGCATTTTGAGCGCAATCCAAAGACCGCTAAAAACCAAGCCGTAAAGCCAACCTTTTTTCATTAGCTATTCATTGAAACTAAAAACTCTTCGTTGGAGAGTGTGTTTTCCATATGTGATTTCATGAATTCCATGGCTTCAACGGGGTTCATGTCTGCGATAAACTTGCGCAAAAGCCAAACGCGTTGTAAGACGTCTTTACCGACAAGTAAGTCTTCGCGACGTGTACCGGATGCCGTAATGTCAATGGCAGGGTAGATGCGTCGGTTAGAAATTTTACGGTCGAGTTGGAGTTCCATGTTGCCGGTACCTTTGAACTCTTCAAATATGACTTCGTCCATTTTAGAACCTGTTTCGGTAAGTGCAGTAGCGAGAATAGAGAGAGAACCTCCATTTTCGATTTTGCGCGCTGAGCCAAAGAATCTTTTTGGTTTGTGCAAGGCATTGGCATCGACACCACCAGAAAGCACCTTGCCTGAAGCAGGCGAAACGGTGTTGTAGGCACGGGCCAAACGCGTAATGGAATCGAGTAAGATACAGACGTCGTGTCCGCATTCTACCATGCGTTTTGCTTTTTCGAGCACCATGTTGGCCACTTTTACATGGCGATCTGCTGGTTCATCAAAAGTAGAGGCAATGACTTCTGCTTTGACAGAACGCGCCATGTCGGTCACCTCTTCTGGGCGCTCGTCAATGAGCAATACAATCAGATAGGTTTCAGGGTGATTGGCGGCAATAGCATTGGCTACGTCTTTGAGTAGCATGGTTTTACCCGTCTTTGGTTGAGCGACAATCATGCCGCGCTGTCCTTTACCGATGGGCGCAAAAAGATCCATGACTCTTGTGGAGAGTGTTTCTTGGGCGTGACCGGTCAGTTTGAACTTTTCTGACGGGAAAAGCGGTGTAAGGTATTGAAAAGGAACGCGGTCTCGGATATATGAGGGGTCGCGGCCGTTGATAGATTCTACTTTGACGAGCGGAAAGAATTTTTCACCTTCTCTCGGTGGGCGAATGGTGCCCTTAACGGTATCTCCGGTTTTTAGACCAAAGAGTTTGATTTGATTTTGAGAAACATAGATGTCGTCTGGTGAGGGCAAATAGTTGTAGTCTGAGGAACGCAAGAAACCGTAGCCATCTTGAATTACTTCCAAAACACCCTCTGCAGAAACGATGCCAACGAGGTCAAAGTTTTCCTCTTTGAGTGCTTCTTCTTGGTTTTCGTTTGGCTGACGCTGCTGGCGTTGATTTGGATTTTGGTTTTGGTTTTGGTTTTGGTTTTGGTTCTGATTGCGGTTCTCAAAACGTTGGCCTTGTTGTTGATTTTGGTGCTGATGTTGTGGCTTTCGCTGTTGAATTTGCCCTTCTCGTTTTTCTTCTTTAAGAACTGGCGTATCCAAAACTGGAGCAACTTCTTCAACAGCGGGTGTTTCATCGTTGACGACAATTCTGGGTTTGCGACCACGTTTGCGCACTTCAGGTTGAGCATCTGCTGTTGCAACAGGCGCTGCTTCAGTTACGGGTGCTGCTTTTTCAACAGGCGCTGGGCTGTTTTTACCTGTAATTGCGGTAATGAGTTCGTTTTTTTTGAGACTGCCGGCGTCTATGCCAAGGCTTTGTGCAATGACACGTAGGTCCGAGATTTTTTTACTCTCTAAGGTCTTTAAATCCATCAATGGTAAGTTATAAGCTGAATTTGGAGCTGGCCCTGAAATGGGCGATTGGAAATTCGATGCAAGTTTAAGTAAAAAAACGCGAAAAAGAATGCGATTTGCTAAAAACTATGTTTTGCGTTTTTGTTTTTTGGCAGCAGGAAACAATATGTTGTTCAAAATGAGGCGGTAACCCGGTGAGTTAGGGTGTAAGTTGAGGTCGGTTGGGGGGTCGCCAACGAGGTGTTGGTAGTCTTCGGGGTCGTGGCCGCCGTAGAAAGTCCAGGTGCCTTCGCCAAATTCGCCATGCACATATTTGGCGGTGTTGGCCGCTTTGTTTTCGCCCAAGATAAGCACGTTAGACTTGATGAATTCTTTGTGAAAGTCGGTCGTTTGTCCCATAAAGCCATTGATGACGTCTACGTGACACTGTGTGAGCATGGTGGGGACGACATCCCATTTGGCGGAGAAATCAAAGAGTGTAAATTGGTCGGTTTTTTCGGTGATTTGGCGTTGGGTGCGCAGATCAGTGCCGTCGATGTCGCTGTATTCGTACACCATTGGGTCTTTGATGATGTGAAAATCTTCAAAAGCAAAGGTTTGGCCGAAGTCGAGTTTGCTTTGTGCGCTGGGGTCGGAGGGTGTGCCGTCAAAGATAGCTTCTTGGATGTCTACGTTTTGAGCAGCCAACGCAATATCAAAAGAATCGGTGCCGGAACACATGGTAAACAAAAAGCCACCACCAATGACGAAATTTCGGATGTTCAAAGCGACCGCGCGTTTGAGTGCCGCCGTAGAGGCAAAGCCTAATTTGGCGGCAGCTGCTTCTGAACGTTGAACTTCTTGCTGATACCAACTTTGCATGCGTGCCGAGCTATAGAATTTACCGTATTGCCCGGTGAAGTCTTCGTGGTGAAGGTGCAGCCAGTCGTATTTAGGTAAAATGCCATTGACAATTGCGGAGTCGTAGATTTTGTCGTATTTGATTTCGGCGTAAGTCAGCACCAGTGTAACGGCGTCATCCCAGGGAAGTTTGTTGGGGGGTGTATAGACGGCAATTTTGGGCGCTTTTTCGAGCTGCACAACTTCCATGTTCACCTCGGGGTCGGCGATTTCACTTTTGATTTTGTTGACCTGACCATCGGCCAAAATTTGGTAGCTGATATTGCGCAGTAATAATTCTTCTTCAATGCGCTGCAGGTGCGGAATCAGAAAGCTACCACCTCTGTAATTGAGCAGCCACTCAATGGTGATTTGATTTTCGAGGGTCCAGTAGGCCAAGCCGTAGGCTTTTAGGTGGTCGCGTTGGGAGTCGTCCATTGGCACTAGGATTTGACTAGACCAACTTTGAAAACTTATACTCAACGCAAAAAATACAAATAGAAGGCTAGAACGGATCTTCATCGGCGTTGTCTTTGCTGAAAATGTCTTCGCTGCTTTCGTCCATCTTGCTTTTGATGGTGTAGGTCGAGAATTCTTGGTTAAATTGATTGAGTCCAGCATTTGTGGTGCCAGGTAGATCTAGTGCTTCTACTTCGTCGAGGTTTTCAAAACGTGCAAATTCAGGAACAAAACGCAGCCTTACATTTTTGAGGGCGCCATTTCGGTGCTTGGCAATGATGATCTCGCCCATACCTAAAGTAGAATTTCCGTCGGCATCTTGGGTGAGGTCGTAGTATTCGGGGCGGTAAATAAAGGAAACGATATCGGCATCTTGCTCAATGGCTCCGGATTCACGTAAGTCGGACAGCATTGGTCGTTTGTCTCCGCCTCTGGTTTCTACTGAACGACTCAACTGAGAAAGTGCAATAATAGGAACGTTCAACTCTTTGGCGATTTCTTTGATGGAACGCGAAATGGTTGAGATTTCTTGCTCGCGGTTGCCGCCACTTTTTGAATCTTTGGCACTCATCAATTGAAGGTAGTCAATGATGATGAGGTCGATGTTGTGTTGGGCTTTTAAACGGCGACACTTCGCTCGGAAGTCAAAAATATTGATGCCTGGGGTGTCGTCTATGAAAATAGGTGCTTCGGCAAGTTTGCCAATGCGGCTGTGGAGTTGTTGGAATTCGTGTTCCTTGAGGTCGCCTTTGCGTAGTTTTTCAGCAGAAAGCCTAGATTCACTCGCAATAAGACGCTTCACCAACTGCACCGAGGACATCTCGAGAGAGAAGACCGCAACGCCTCTGCCGTAATCTACGGCGGTATTGCGCGCCATGGAAAGTACAAATGCCGTTTTACCCATACCAGGGCGAGCGGCAAGTACAATCATGTCTGAGCGCTGCCAACCCGACGTTACTTTGTCGAGGTCGTGGAAGCCGGTAGGGATACCCGAAACACCATCGGTGTTTTTGGAAGCGAGTTCAATCTCGTGGATGGCTTCTTGCACAATATATGACATCGAGCCCACTTGCTTCGACATGTTGTTTTCTGCAATACTGAAGAGGTCTGATTCGGCGTCGTTGAGCAGGTCAAAGACGTCGCGGGTGTCGTCGTAGGCATCGCGGATGATCTTAGAACTCACGTTAATGAGTTCTCTTTTGATGAATTTTTCGGCAAGAATGCGTGCGTGGTGTTGCACGTGAGCCGCACTTGCTACCCTTGTGGTTAGAGAGCTCACATAGCCCGCACCGCCTGCAAGTTCGAGTTCGCCACTTTTTTGTAAATGGGTCGTAACGGTAACAAGGTCAATGGGGTTGGTTGCGGCAAAAAGTCCACGAATGGCTTTGAAAATATATTGGTGACGTGGGTCGTAGAAGGTTTTTTCTGAAAGGATATCGATGGTGTCGTTGATGGCTTTGCTTTCGAGCATCATGGCACCAAGTACAACTTGTTCAATATCAATTGCTTGAGGTGGTACGCGACCAATTTCTCCAAACGCTTGTGCTTGGTTTTTGATGCGTGCAATTGGTTTGCGGTTGTTATCAGGTGCGTCCATTGAACAAATATAGGCAAAGGCGACTTGACAACGAAAAACTACAGACCCTTAGTTATAAAAAAGTTGTGAAGGAGGTTTATCAACAATTGTTGAAATCAACAAAGTTCTTTGCGCGCTTTGGCCGTGCCAATTGCTTGGGTAATGAAGTCTTTGTCGCGTTTGGGTGAACGAGCAGGCGAGTATTCGCGCCCATAAAAAATGATTTGGAGGTGGAGTTTGTTCCAAGTATGTTCAGCAAAAAGGCTTTTGGCATCGCGTTCAGTTTGCTCTACGTTCTTGCCGCTTGTAAGGCCCCAGCGCGTCAATAAACGATGAATATGCGTATCGACTGGAAAGGCTGCAAAACCAAAAGCTTGCGACATCACTACCGACGCCGTTTTGTGTCCTACACCAGGTAGGGCTTCCAGTGCTTCGTAACTTTTTGGCACCTCGCCTTGATATTTATCGATCAGTATTTGAGAAAGTGTAGATATTGCCGCTGCTTTTTTGGGAGAAAGCCCGCAAGGCCTAATGATTTCTTGAATGCGCTCGACAGGTTGCTGCGCCATGTCGAACGGGTTGTCGGCAAGGGCAAATAAGTGAGGTGTAACGGTATTGACGCGCGCATCGGTACACTGCGCAGAAAGTAAAACTGCAATCAATAGGGTGTAAGGATCTTTGTGGTCTAGCGGAATAGGTGTTTCTGGATAAAGCGTTTCTAGCGCTTCTACGACAAACTTTGCTTTTTCTTTTTTGGTACTCATAATTGGCCTAAACTCAGAAGGTGAAGGTAGCGGTTTTCACTTATCAAAAACCAGATCATGAGCGCTAAAATGGCATATCGCGACACAAAAGAACCCGCTACAAAAATAATGTCGGCACTCGCAAAATGCCAGCTCAGAAAAGGAACAAGAAAGAGTAAACTCACCCAAATTTGGGCCCAATAAAAACTGAAATGAATAGGTGTGGTGAGCTCGTACAAGCCATCGTTGAAACGCAACGCTTTGACTTGGTGCAGCCAAGGTGTTTCTATTGAGCTTAATCCTTGGACTTTTGGTAAATTTTGGCTGAGGTAGTCACTGACCCAAAAAGCCCGGCCGTCCGTGCTTTTGAAAAGTTGAACCATGTGGCCGTCAACGCTACCATAGGCGTGAATACCATAGGCATGTGCTTGGAGGGGTTCTTGTTTGGAAGGCAAGAAGTAGTCTAGCCAAACGACAAAAAAGAGCAGCAGACCCAAATAGGTAGCGGCGTTGTGCCAAAGTCTAATTTTCCCACTTTTCAGTTGTTGAAGGTAGTTTATTTTGTAGGCTTCTTCTTTGAGTTTTTGCTGGCGGAGTTTTTCGCGGGCTGCGGCTCTTTGTTGCTTATAAGCCTCGAGGTCTTGGTCGTATTGTTGTTGGGTGGCGCGGTATTTTTGTTCTACTGCTTCTGGCTGAAGCGCGGCCTCGCCATTGGTGATTTGTTCGTAGGCTGCTTGTATTTCAAGGAATTTGGCAGCCGCTGCTTGATTCGGGTTTTTGTCTGGGTGGTATTTTTTCACCAAAGCGCGGTAAGCCTTCCTGATGGCTTCAGGACTTGCATTCGGTTCAACACCAAGTATCTTATAAGGGTTTCCAGTCGGCATTGCTCAAAGATTGAAGGATTTCTTTGCGTTGAATTTTGTGGGTACTGGTGCGCTTGAAAACCTGAATACAGGCGTATTTTTTGGGTATTTCTGCGCTGGAGAGTCCGAGTCCGTCAAAATGAAGGTAGTCCTTAATAACTTCACCTTCAAAAATGATCCCGACCACTTGTCCCCATTTTTCATCGGTAACACCTGCTGTAAAGAACGGATTTTGAAAGTGACCAGCGAGTTTTTGCTCCAGGAGTTCCGGAATGATTTTGAATCCGCCGGAATTAATGGCGTTGTCGGCTCTGCCTAACCACGTAAAGGAGGTAGCGCTGTGCAGGGCAACAAGGTCTTTGGTATAAAATGCCTGAGTTTGCATTTGTGGGTAGTGGATCACCAAACAGTCATTTTTTGTTGAAAATTGAATACCGGGCAAGGCGCTGTAATGCGCAGTTTCAGTGGGGCTAATTTGTTGGAGAGCCACATGAGAAAGCGTTTCGGTCATGCCGTAGCTTTGCCAAACTTGGAGCTCAGCCGCACGACACGCCGCTTTCAGCGCAGGTGTGAGCTCGCCACCGCCCACTAAAATTTTGGGGATGCGTTTAAGCTGCTCGAGGTCGTGAAGTAGGCTTTGTTGCAATTGTGTGGGTACCATTGCAATAAAATCGATGGATTGGCCGAGGTTTTGAAGTGGCCGAGAACTTGGCTCTTGAAAAAATAATTCAAAGTCAGCAACAAGTGCACGCGCCATTAGCATGAGGCCGCCAACACTGCTCGTGGGTAAGCACAAGAGCGCACGGGTGTTTTGGTCTAGGCCAAATGCCGCTATACTCGCAGTGGCCGATGTAAGTAGTTGTTGTTTTTGAAAGCTGCATGTTTGCGGACTGCCGGTCGTTCCGGAGCTCTTGATTTGAAAAACAGCATTTGTTTCCCATTGCTGTAAAAAGGCTTTTGCCTCTTGCTCGAGTGGTGAGGCAGGAGCCGTAAATTTCCATTTGGCTCGCATCAGTAATCAATATCTAGATTGAAACGATTTTTGAGCGTATGCAGGTTCGGGTTTTTCCGCGCTAGTGCAGCAAATTTGTCTTTGCCGGTCAAAAATTTAACCTCTTCTTCATCGGCGGCAGCTTGCACCAAAACGATATCTAGATAGTAGTTACTCAGCTGCTTGCGCATGAATTCTTTGAATGTAAGCAGATGCGTTTGAATGTAATTTTGTTGAACGAGGTTGTCTACGGTAAGTTCGAGGGTTTCTTCGCCTCTCAAAACTGGGTCGCGCTTGATGAGTGCGTTATAGAAAGTTTCCATCCCATCTTCTTTGACTTGAAAAGCAAATTGCTTCCAGTACATTTTGACGTGGTCGAGGTGAAAACCTTCCCGAGGGAGGTCTTCTTGCCGCACTTGTTGGTTGCTCGCTTGGTCTTTTTCGAGGGTTTCTCTAATCGAAATGATATTGGCTTTGACGTTGCCTTGTGGCTTGCTGAGTTGCGGAGCTGGTTCTTTTACCGGCAGAGAGGGTGGAGCACTTGTGGTGTTGGGTGCTGCATTTGTTGTGGTCGTTGAAGAGGGGGCGTTGGTTTTTGCTTTTCGGAGCGTTTGTTTGGGTGCAGGAAGGATATCGATGCGCTCAGTTAGCCCTTTTTTTTTTCTTGCTCTTGCTTGAGGGAGCAGAGCTGCATGAGGGCTACTTCGATGAGAAGCCGCTGGTTCTTAGACGCTTTGTAGTCGACGTCGGTTTTGGAGAGCACTTGCAGGCCTCTGAGAAGTCTTTGTGCTTCGATTTCTGTTGCTTGCTGAACAAAGCGTTGTTTGATGGTGTCTGGGGTTTCTAGCAAGCTAGCCGTTCGTGGGTCTTTGCAAACGAGAATGTTGCGTAGGTGTTCGGCAAGACCAACAACAAAATGATGGCCATCAAAGCCTTTTTCGTAGATGTCGTTGAGAATGAGAAGTGCCGACGAAATGTCTTCTTTTTCAGCGGCGTCGACGACTTTGAAATAGTATTCGTAGTCTAGGATGTGTAGGTTTTCAAGGACATCTTTGTAGGTGAGCGTGTTGCCGGCAAAGGTAACGAGCTGATCAAAGATGGAAAGGGCGTCGCGCAAGGCGCCATCGGCTTTCATGGCAATTTGGTGCAGGGCTTCTGGGTCTGCAGAAACTCCTTCTTTGGTTGCTATGGTGCTGAGGTGATCGGCGATGTCTTTGACACGGATTCTTTGGAAATCAAAAATTTGACATCTCGAGAGGATGGTGGGAATAATTTTGTGCTTTTCCGTTGTTGCTAAAATGAAAATAGCATGCTTTGGCGGCTCTTCGAGTGTTTTGAGAAACGCATTGAAGGCCGAGGTAGAGAGCATATGAACCTCGTCGATGATATAGACTTTGTGGCTGCCAAGCTGTGGAGCTATGCGCACTTGGTCAATGAGGTTGCGGATGTCGTCAACAGAGTTGTTGGAGGCGGCATCTAGCTCATAAATGTTGAGGGAGTTTCCGGTGTGGAAAGAAAGGCAGGAATCGCATTGGTCACAGGCTTCAATTTCTGAAGTAGGGTTGAAGCAGTTGATGGTTTTGGCTAGGATTCGTGCCGTGGTGGTTTTGCCTACACCTCTTGATCCGCAAAATAAAAAAGCTTGGGCAAGGTGCTGGTTTTTGATGGCGTTTTTGAGCGTGTTGGTAATGGATTGCTGCCCCACAACCGTGTCAAAGGTTTGCGGGCGGTATTTGCGTGCCGATACAACAAATTCACTCATAGCTCAAAGATACCGCTATTTTTTAAAATTGTGCAGCGAAGATATCAACACTTCGGCTAATTTTTGAGCAATTTAAATTGTTGACGACCTACCGATAAGAAGTATGTTCCTGCAGGAAAAGAGCTGAGGTCTAGTTGGTGTTCAAGGTTGCCCTTTAAAACTACTTTACCATCTTGGTTGCTCACTTCAAATACTTGCCCATAACAAACCGTTGG
>CANHSA010000058.1 GCA_947463345.1 Flavobacteriales bacterium | reverse complement strand
GACGTCTTTGCGCGATGCCAAGCAAGCGTTGGCCACATGGCTGCTGTCTGCTGAAAGAACAGGATAGGTGCGGCCGCTTTCAGTGCGCGGAAACTGACCACCAATGTAGAGTTTATATGTTTTGAGGATTTCCATTAGTTCTTGAATTGAAGGTATGCACTGAGGCCATGGCGGCCACCCTCGCGGCCAAAACCGCTTTCTTTGTAGCCACCAAAAGGTGATGCTGGGTCGAATTTGTTGTAGGTATTGGCCCAAACAACGCCGGCTTGCAATTGGCTACTGAGGCCAAAAATACGCGCGCCATTGGCCGTCCAGACGCCAGCTGCCAGACCGTAGGGCGAATTGTTGGCTTTTTGAACCACCTCTTCCATGGTGCGGAAAGTTTGGATAGTGAGTACCGGGCCAAAGATCTCTTCTTGGGCGATGCGCGCACTTTGTGCAACATCAGTAAAAATTGTTGGTTTGCAGTAGAATCCTGGGCTCGGAAGCGTACAATCTGGCTGATATATTTCTGCGCCTTCCGCCAAACCGATGTCGAGGTATTCTTCGATGGTTTCTAGTTGCTTTTTGGAGTTGATGGCGCCGATGTCGGTGTTTTTGTCGAGCGGATTGCCCACATAAATGCTTTGTAAGCGAAATTTCAGCTTGGCGATTACTTGTTCAGCAATTGATTCTTGAACAAATAGCCTTGAACCCGCACAACACACATGACCTTGGTTAAAGAAGATAGAATTGATGATGCCCTCCACGGCTTGGTCCATTGGTGCATCTTCAAGAATGATATTTGCGGACTTACCGCCAAGTTCGAGCGTAACTTTTTTAGGGGTACCAATACACGCTTTTTGAATTTGCTTACCAACGGCCGTGCTGCCCGTAAAGGCAATTTTATCCACGTTCGGATGTGCCACCAGCGCAGCACCGGTGTCGCCATAACCTGTGACAATATTGACCACACCCGCAGGAAGCCCGGCTTCTTGACAAATTTCTGCAAATTTGAGTGCGGTGAGCGAGGTGGTTTCGGCAGGCTTCAGTACAACGGTGTTGCCACATGCCAAAGCGGGTGCTACTTTCCAAGCGAGCATCAGCAACGGGAAATTCCAAGGTGTAATTTGGCCCGCTACACCCAATGCCTCCATTTGCTGACCTGGAAAAGCTTCTTGTAATTTATCGGCCCAACCGGCATAATAAAAGAAGTGATTGCATGCCAACGGAATATCGATGTCTCTGGACTCGCGTATGGGTTTACCACCATCAAGTGTTTCTAGCACAGCGAGTTCTCTTGCTTTTTCTTGCATAAGGCGCGCAATGCGAAACAAGTATTTACCGCGCGCTGCCCCACTGAGTTGGGACCAAACGTTGTCATAAGCAGCGCGCGCTGCTTTGACCGCTAAATCGACGTCGGCAGCATTGGCCTGGGCAATATGGGCGAGGTGTTTTTCATCGGCAGGGTTGACGGTTGCAAAATAGGTTGCAGCTAATGGCGCTTGCCATTTGCCATTGATAAAAAGTTCGTATTGCGGCTTGATTTGGACCTGTGCGACAGACTCCAATGAAGGTTCGAGGTTCCAGTTGTTTTCGCTCATCTTTAGTCGATTGAAAAATAAGTTGCAGACTGGTATTTACCAGTGAGTTGTTTTTGATATTGCATCAGGAGGTCGTTGGCCAAGCTGCTGGCGCCGAAGCGGTACCATTCGTTGGTCAGCCAGGCCTCGCCCAGCACTTCCTTGACCATTAATAAATGTTGCAGTGCCAGTTTGGAAGAAGAAATGCCGCCAGCGGGCTTCATGCCGATCATTTGACCTGTTTTGTCGTAGTGATCTTTAATGGCGCAAAGCATGGTGTGCACCACTGGAAAAGTAGCGGCAGGCTGAATTTTGCCAGTCGATGTTTTGATGAAATCGGCTCCGGCAGCAATAGCTAAATCGGAAATTTTACGGACTTGATCCAAGGAGTCGAGCTCGCCTGTTTCAAAAATTACTTTGAGTCGGGCGGTGCCACAAAGTGCTTTTATGGCTGCAATTTCGTCGTAGACAAATTGGTAATCGCCGGCTAAGAAGCGTCCGCGCGAGATGACCATATCGATTTCGTCGGCACCGTTGTCAAGGGCATACAGCGTATCTAATTTTTTTACCTCAAAAGGCGCTTGCCCTGATGGAAAAGCAGTAGAAACACTCGCTACTTTAATTCCAGAGTTTCCAAGTGCTTTTTTAGCCACTCCTACCATTGTTGGGAACACACAAACAGCAGCAACCGTAGGTAAATCAGGTGCTTGATCATGCAAATGCTGCGCTTTAAAGCAAAGCTGCCGAACTTTAGAGGGCGTGTCTTTTCCTTCTAAAGTAGTGAGGTCAATCATGGAAAGTGCCATACGCAAACCTTGTAATTTGGCCGCGCCTTTGATGCTGCGCGCTTGAATACGCGCAATGCGCTCTAGGGTTCCAATTTGATCTATGGAAGGAGACAGCGCAAGTAAGGAAGATAATTCTGGTGTTGAAAGGTTTCCAAGCATAACCCAAAGTTAAAAAAACTTGGGTACGTAAGTTTTAATCTTCGTCGTCGTCGGAAGGTTCGTCGTCAGCGAAGTCGTCATCTTCGTCGTCGTCGTCGTCCTCATTGAGGTCGTCGTCTTTGATGTCGTCTGGCTTGTCGAAGTCGTCGTCGAAGTCGTCGTCTTCAACTACTGCCTTCGCTTTTGGCTTCACTTTATTGATTTTCACCAAATAAATGACTTCGTCGGTCTCCCACACGAGGGCATCTAGGACTTCGCCAGTTGGGGTCTTGATGGAAGTGAGGTGATTGATGTATCCGTCCGGGAAATCTCGGAGAATTTGTTTTTTCTGCTCAATGGTCAGCTTGTCGTAACTGATGATCGCTCTTCTTTTTGACATAGGATTGACAACTATTTACATGGCAAAATTATATTTTTTGATATTGTGGCAAACAACAGATTAAAAAATCTTTAAAAAAATAATTTTCTTTTCAGTAATGTTACGGATTAAGTCCTTAAAAGCCAGCTACCGACAAGCTTTTTTGAATACCTTTGTCAAAACGAAAAGATTCCATGTCAAAAGCAAAATCAGCCTTTTTTTGTCAAAACTGCGGTCATGAAGCAGCCCAATGGCTGGGTAAATGCCCCAGTTGCAAAGAGTGGAATACCTTCGTAGAAGAGCGCACCGAAAAAACGCCCAAACACGTGGTGAGTTTTTCGAAATCCTCAAAAGCCCAACAGGCAGTACTTATTCAAGAGGTTCAAAAAAGCGAAGAAAGCCGCATCGCACTCAAAGATTTCGAGTTAAACAGAGTGCTTGGGGGCGGAATCGTTCCGGGCTCGATCAACCTACTCGGCGGTGACCCCGGCATTGGCAAATCAACCCTTTTGCTCCAACTCGCCATCAAAGAGCAACTCAAAGTGCTCTATGTTTCTGGCGAAGAAAGCGAACAACAAATTCGCATGCGCGCCGAACGCCTTGGCTTAGACAACCCCAATTGTTATTTACTCACCGAAACCAACCTGCAACAAGTTTTGGTGCAAGCCGAGGCCATTCAGCCACAATTGCTCATCATCGACTCCATCCAGACCCTCTACACAGACAGTGTAGAAAGCTCTCCAGGTTCGGTGGTTCAGGTACGCGAGTGCACGGCAAACTTGCTGCGCTTTGCCAAACAAACAGACATTCCCATATTTTTGATCGGGCATATCACCAAAGACGGCACCATTGCCGGTCCGAAAGTTTTAGAGCACATGGTAGACGCCGTCTTGCAATTCGAAGGCGACCGTCACCACATCTATCGCTTGCTGCGCAGTATCAAAAACCGTTTTGGTTCAACCAACGAGCTCGGCATTTACAGCATGCAAGGCAATGGGCTATTGCCAGTAGCTAACCCCTCAGAAGTTTTGGTTTCGATTGGCTCTGAAGCCTTGAGCGGCGTTGCTGTGGCCTCAATGGTCGATGGCATTCGTCCGCTCCTCATCGAAGTACAAGCACTCGTTTCCTCTGCCGCCTACGGAACGCCACAACGCTCGTCGACAGGTTTTGATGTCAAGCGCCTCAATATGCTGCTCGCCGTCCTAGAAAAACGCTGCGGCTTTCGTTTGGCAGCTAAAGATGTCTTCTTGAATATCGCCGGCGGCATCAAAGTAGACGACCCCGCCATCGACCTCGCAGTGGCCATGGCAATCTTGTCTTCCAACGCCGACCTCGCCATTGACAAAACCATCTCTTTTGCAGCCGAAATTGGCCTTAGCGGAGAGCTCCGACCTGTAAATAGGCTAGAACAGCGCCTTGGCGAACTCGAGAAACTCGGCTACAAAAAAATCATTGTGTCCAAATATTCGAAAGGAATCAAAGGGCACAAACACCAAATTGAAATCATCCCTTGCACCAAAATCGAAGAAGTGGTGCGAGCGGTATTTGCTTAAGCCATGCCTAGACTGATCCTCGTTCCTACTCCTATCGGCAATCTCGAAGACATCACGCTTCGTTCGCTGCGCATATTGCAAGAAACACCCCTCATTTTTGCCGAAGACACACGTGTTACCAATAAACTCTTGAATCATTTTGAAATCAAGAAAAAAGTGTTGGCTTTTCATGCCCACAACGAACACCGCTTCCTAGACAAAACAATTGAGCTTATCCAACAACACGAATTTTGTGTGTTGGTTTCTGATGCGGGCACACCCGGCATTTCTGACCCTGGATTTTTATTGGTGCGGGCTTGTGTTCAGGCAGGTATTGAAGTCGAATGCTTGCCCGGCCCAACTGCATTTGTACCAGCATTAGTCGCTTCTGGCTTTCCTTGCGATAAATTTGTTTTCGAAGGATTCTTACCCCATAAAAAAGGACGCCAAACACGCATACAAGCATTGGCACAAGAAAACCGCACGGTTGTTTTGTACGAGTCGCCTCACCGCATTGCCAAAACACTTGGCCAAATGTGCGAATGGCTCGACCCTCAAAGAGAAGCATGCGTGGTCAGAGAAATCAGCAAGAAATTCGAGACCTACCACCGCGGTACATTAGCCGAACTCCAAACCTATTTTGCAACGCACGAAGCCAAAGGAGAAATCGTATTGCTCTTGAAAGGAAACACCGAATAATTGCCGCATTTTCGCTATTTTTGAAGGTGCAATTTCAGCAAATCATAGGTCAAACAACCCTCAAGCTAGAGCTCATTCGCGAAATCGAATCAGGCAAAATTGCACACGCCCAGTTACTACAAGGCCCCGCAGGCCATGGTGGGCTTCCGCTCGCATTGGCATTTAGTCAGTATTTATTTTGTACGAACCGCCAAGCCAACGATAGCTGCGGCCAATGCGCTTCCTGTCAGAAAGTTCAGCAACTCCAGCACCCCGACCTCCATTTTGTATATCCAGTGGTGCAAAGTATTGGCAAAACCTCTGATCTCTTTTTAGCCGACTGGCGCGCACAACTCCAGCAAAATCCATATTTCGATTTATTTCAATGGACCGAGCGCATCGACAACAAATTGCGCAAACCCATCATCGGAACCGAAGAAAGCAAAGAAATCATTCGCAAACTGAACTTCAAAGGATACGAAGGTGGCTATAAAGTCATGATCATCTGGCAACCCGAAGAAATGAACGCCGATTGCGCCAACAAACTGCTCAAAATTCTTGAAGAGCCGCCAGCGCAAACACTTTTTTTGTTGGTCAGTGAAGACGCCAGCAAGCTCATGATCACCATTCAGTCCAGAACCCAACTGATCCGCGTACCAAAAATTGGTTCAGAGGACCTCAGTACCTACTTACAGCAGACCAAAAATCAAAACCGCACCAATGCCGACGCCGTGTCAGCGTTTGCCGATGGTTCGTTTTTAGCTGCGCTTGCTTACCTAGAAACCTCAGATAACCAAGACCAGCAGCGCAATCAGTTTATCCAACTTATGCGCGTTTGCTACAAAAAAGAAGTGCTCGCCATGATGGATTGGGCCGATGACCTCGCCACGATCGGCAAGGAAAGACAAAAACTGTTCATCCAATACACCCTTCATATGTTGCGCCAAAGTATCCTGACCAACTATATGGGCGACACCCTCACCAAAGTTTCTTCAGAAGAAGCTGCGTTTTTAGAAAAATTTGCACCGTTCATTTCAGGCAACAACATCCGTGAGTTCATGACCACACTAGATGCTGCCTACTACCAAATTGACCGCAATGCCAACGCACGCATCCTATTTACACAACTTTGTTTTCAAACAATGCGCTACATCCATCAGGCGTAGCTTTGACTAACTTTATTTATTAACTTTACCACAAAAAAAATCAAATGGGTTGTGCGTCATGTAGTAGCGGTGGAGGAACACCAAAAGGTTGTAAAAACAACGGCACATGCAGCAGTGGCGGATGCAATAAACTTGAAGTTTTTGATTGGCTTGCCAACATTAGCTTACCAGAAGGCCAAAGCACTTTTGATCTTGTAGAAGTACGCTTTAAAAATGCCCGCAAGGCATTTTACCGCAATGCAGACCATATTTCTTTGCAAACAGGCGATGTCATTGCCGTAGATACCAGCCCAGGCTGGGATATCGGTGTGGTTTCTGCGCTTGGCGAACTCGCCCGCATTCAAGTCAAGAAAAAAGCACCCAACCTCAAAGCAATGGAGTGCAAAAAAATCTTGCACATTGCGACCCAAGAAGAAATCGACAAATGGATCAAAGGCCGTGGTTTGGAGCGCGAACTCCTGACGCAATCGCGCACCTTTGCCCAAAACTTGCGCCTCGACATGAAAATCTCCGATGTCGAATACCAAGCAGACCTCAGTAAAGCCACATTTTACTATACCGCCGAAGGTCGTATCGATTTTCGCCAACTCATCAAAGACATGGCCGATCGCTTTAAGGTTCGTGTAGAAATGCGACAAATTGGTTCACGTCAAGAAGCCGCGCGCCTCGGAGGTATTGGCTCTTGCGGACGCGAACTTTGTTGCAGCACATGGCTCACCGACTTCAGATCGGTGTCTACTTCGGCTGCCCGCTACCAACAACTTTCTTTGAATCCACAAAAATTAGCTGGCCAATGCGGCAAGCTCAAATGTTGCCTCAATTACGAGCTCGATATGTACCTCGATGCCATCAAGTCGATGCCTAAAGCTGACGGCAAGCTTCAGACCGAAAAAGGCGACGCTATTCACATGAAAACCGATGTGTTCAAACGCATTATTTGGTATGCCTACAAAGGTGAAAACGGCATGGTAGCACTCACTCCTGAGCGCGTTGCCGAAATTAAAAAACTCAACAAAGACGGCGTCAAGCCAAAAGATCTCGCCGACTTCGCTCAAGTCAAAGAAAAGGTGGAAGAAATCGGGTATCAAAACGTGGTGGGCCAAGACAGCCTCACGCGCTTCGAAAAATCTTTCAGCAATAACAATAACAAGAAAAGAAGACCCAATCGCAAACCACGCAAACCGAACCCCGGAGGTCCAAAAAATGAAAAAGCTAATTAGTCTATTTGCGCTCTTTGCACTAGTGCTCGCTAGTTGCACCAAAGAAACGATTTACACCAAAGCTTATCGCTTCAAAGACGAGCAGTGGGCGCAAAATGTAAAGCCAAAATTTGAGGTCGATATTCAAGACACCACCCAACTTTACGATTTCATCTTTACCCTACGCACCACCACCGATTACGCCTACAACAACCTTTGGATATTTCTGCGCACCACGCCGCCGTTTGGCAAAAGCGTGCGCGAACCTTACGAAATCAAAATGGCAGACCCTAACGGGAACTGGATTGGCAACAAATCAGGTACAATTGTCGAGCACCAACTTATTTTCAAGCGCCGCAAAGTCCCGTTCAAAGGCAAATACAAATTTGAACTCGAGCAAGCCATCACTGAAAAACGCGTGACAGAAGTATTAGACATCAGCCTAGAAGTACAACCCAGCGAAGCAGAATAATGTTAAAATTTCGCGCCTTAACCCCTGATGAGCTCTCCGAACTCGAGACGGAGTTCAAGCAATTTCTGATCATCAACGAACTTTACGACGCCGAATGGCGCGAACTCGCTGCCAAAGACCCTCAAAAAGCACAAGAATTCATCGATATGTTTGCCAATATCGTCCTTGAAAAAGTCTATAACAAACAACCTGGTTTACTTCAAATTGGTAAAGATTTTATTACCGTTTTTGATTTTCAAGAAGCCGTTTGGAACCTCTATCATTTTCAGACGACTGACGAAAAGATCCTCGCTAATTGCAAGCCCGAAAATTTCATCGATTTACTTCAAAATGCATGGGGAAAATTCCACTTACACAAGGGTTCCAAAAAAAGTTCTGAACACAAAGCCGAGGAGGTTTACAGCCTCATGTGCAAAGGCGCTGTGCCACTTCACAAAGCAAGCCTTCAGGATTTTCTGAAGAAGATTACTGTACACTAAGCCCTCTTTTTTCAATCTGAAAGCATCTTTTTTTGGACAATTGCGTTTATAGAACTAAATTTGAGACATTATCACCTAAACACAAACGCATGAAACTGACGCGCTTTGCCTTTTTTGCAACCCTACTTTTACTGATTTCCTCAGCCTGTATTGAACACGAAGTCATCCCGCCACCCACCAATAAAGTGGATTTAAATGCAAGTTTCATTGGTTATATCAATGGCACCCAAGTAGAACTTACCCAAAACGTCAACAACTACCTCGGTTTTGCACTAGATACCCAAATTGTCAATGTGGCGCCAATTATGTCTAAGGTTATTTACACTTCAGGCATCGCTTCTATGGCAAATCCGCAAAACATTTCCATTGCTTTCGGTTCGCTTGAGTGGGATGCCACTGGCAGCACTACACCAACGCTTCCAATGTTCAATGATTTCCACATGACCAACTCTGGCAACCCAGTGCCTTTCAAAGATGTAACAACACTCGCTACCAACAGCATCAATGGCGTTCAGGTTTCATACACCGACAACACCGGTAAATTCTGGATTTCTCGCGAAACCGACCCTGGTCAAACCGCCAACTTTACTATTTTGAAGCAAGCTTCTGATGGCTCCGGCGACTACTCCCTTTTCGAGGTTACTTTCAGTTGTAAAGTTTGGTACGTCGATCCACAAACGCTTGCCGAAGAATCTATCCAAATCAACAACGCCAAGTTACGAAGCTGGTTCAAGCGCTAAGCGCTGTTATACCAAAAACGCCTGAATGAGTGAAGCACTTAAAATAGCAATCATAGGCGACTACAACTTCACCTACAACTCGCATCACGCGACAAACCTTTCCTTGGACCACGCCGCCGAGTTCCTTGAACTCGAAATCAATTATTATTGGATCAAGATCAACGAGGCTTTACAATTCAAAAAACAATCCTTCGAACAATACGATGGCGTCTGGGTGGCCCCTGGCCCCTATCTCAACCCCTTTTTTTTAAATGGCGTCTTTCGCCATCTTGCCGAACTAGACATCCCCGTTTTTGCAACAGGTGAATGTTTCCGTATTTTTATTGATTACCTCATCACGGCCAACAACATGAATCCATTTGGCGAGAAGTTGATCTCTGAAAATTTGGTGAACAGCACGCATTTTGAACGCATAGATGTCACGCCAAGAACTGCTGCAATGGAAAAGCTCTACGAGAACTGCAGTTCAGTTGAACTCAGTGCTACACGCTATAGCATGTATCCGCAGCTCCTAGAGCAATTGATCGGTCAGTTTATTGATATCGAAGCCGTGAATCAGTTCGAAGACCCTGAAATTATTACGCTTAAAAAACACCCGTTTTTCTTGGCGACGAGTTTTTGTCCGCAGATATCTTCTACCCGCGACCTCCCTCACCCTTTGGTCTACACCTTTCTGAAACTTTCAGCCGAAACCGCTGGTCTAGACTTACAACTCCAGGAATAAATCGAGTTGCGTGTAGTAGAGTATCGGTCGAACTGGCAACGCAAAAATCGTTTGTAGCAAACCTGCATAAGCAATAATTTGCTGCATATGGTTGTCTTGGCGCAGTCCTGTTTTGAAATCGATGACCACCACTTCATGAGCCTTCACCCAAACTTTGTCGGGCTGCTTCATTTGATTGATATCGGCAATAATGCGCTGCTCGTTGTACTCCTCTAAGATATCTGCATGAAGCTTTTGTGCAGTAATGTGACGCCAAAAGCGCTCTGCTGCTGAGGTGAGCTCCTCTATTTGATCTTCTGCTATAGTACCTTCTAGCAGTGCTAATTGAAGTGCTGCCTGCAGCTGGTCAGGGCTTTGACACAACGCCATTAAGCGGTGAAAAGCCAAACCGAATAATTGATCGGGCACCATTTCGGTGTCGGGTGTTCTAAATGCCAAGGAAGGATACCATAATTGGTCTGGCAAAGCCATCGGGTGGTAAAAATTGGTTTTGGAAGCACTGTGTTTTTCCTTTTCAGCGCTTGACACTTTGAGCGCTGTCCCTGCAACATAAATATGCTCCTGCTCAAGGCTTAAGGATGGCAGTTGTTCAAGTTGCTGATGAATCTGGGCACCAAAACCTTTTTCTTTATGGTGATTCCAAATGTAAAGTCTGCTTTCAGGACGCGTCAGTGCAACATAAAGCAAGTTGAGTTTATCTAGAAAAATAGCGGCGAGTTCTTTTTCTTTAAAAGTTTTGAATTCCGGAATGAGGTCAGAAGGATAAGTATAAGCCAAGCCATTGCCCGTAGGCATTAAAAAGCTCGTATAACCATGGAGTGCGGTGCGAAAATCGAGGCTCGGGATGAGTACGACCGGGAACTCCAAGCCTTTGGCTTTATGGATAGTCATGATGCGGATGGCTTCAGAAGACTCCGGCATTTGAAGGGCCAACTTGTCTTTGTTCTGCTCAATGAAATCGATGAAAGGCAGTAGTTCGGCATTGCGATTGAGCTGAAATTGAAAGGCGACGTCGAAAAAATGATGAACATAGGGCTCTGTGGTGTCATTGATCTGAAAACATGCCGCTGCTTTTTGAAGCAAGTCAAAAAGATGCTCGTATGGCATAAAAAGGGCGTCTTCTGAACCAAACTCAGCTCTGTAAAAAGCGGCTTCATCGAAATAG
>CANHSA010000057.1 GCA_947463345.1 Flavobacteriales bacterium | reverse complement strand
GCACTTTCTGAAATTCTTCTTCACTAATGAGCGCCGCTTTAATGGTGGCAATTTGTGCGTCAAATGCAGCAAGAAGGGTGTCTAAAGCCACTTCTTTTGGGGCAATGGCAGCCATAATGCCAATTCCGGCATCTTCTAAGCCATAATTAAACGAGAAGGCGTATTGTGCCAACTGGCGTTTCTCTACGATTTCCTTGTTGATGCGCGAAGAACTACCGCTTGAAAGCACTTCGTTTAAAAACTCCAACGCGTAGGTGTCAGGATGCGTTTGTGCAGGCATTTTGTAGCCCATAAAAAGCGCAGGTAACTGAATGTTGTCGTAGATGGTATCCTTGACAACGCCAGAAATGGTTTGTTTGTCTTTGGCGGGTCTGTCAATGACACAAGGTTTGTTGAGGTAGCTGTTGATCATTTTTTTGGCTTCAGGCGTAGTAGATGCCATGAAGTTTTTGGAATCAAATTGATTCTTTGAAATGTTGTAGCGCGCCATAAATGCGTCGTCGCTCAAAGCAATGAAATCGCGGTATAAGTTGATGGCTTGCCCTTGTGGAATCGTTCCGAAGTATTGAGCAATCCATTTTTTGGTTTGTTCGATGTTGATGTCGCCAGCAATTGAGAGCGTAGCATTGGAAGGAACGTAATAGGTTTTGTAGAAATTAACGTAGTCTTCTTCTTGAGCAGCGTCGAGGTGTTCCATGCTACCAATAGGCGCCCAATTGTAAGGATGCACCGTAAAGACGCGTTTGAAAATTTCGGTAAAGAAAGAACCATAAGGTTGGTTGTCGACGCGTTGTCTTTTTTCTTCTTTGACCACGCTGCGTTGCGTTTCAATTCCTTTGATATCCACTTTTGCGTGGAGCATGCGCTCACTTTCTAACCAAAGTCCTAATTCGAGTTGGTTGGAAGGCAATACTTCGTAATAGTAAGTGCGGTCTTGCGAGGTGTTGGCATTGAGTGTTCCGCCATTTTTTTCGACGAGTTCGCTGTATTCGCCACGGCCAATATTGGCTGAGCCTTCGAAAAGCAAGTGCTCAAAAAAGTGTGCAAAACCAGTGCGGTTAGGGTTCTCGTTTTTAGAGCCGACATGGTAAAGAACAGATACCGCGACAATTGGTGTGGCGTGTTCTTCGTGAAGGATGACATGCAACCCATTCGGGAGGTCATAGGCTTCATAAGTGATTTTTTGCTGCGCCCAAAACGAAGCGCTACCAAGCAAAAAAAGACTGCATAAAATAGTTTTTTTCATAGTCATTTGGATAAGCGCTACGAAGATACATTTATTGGTCTAAATTTTGGTAACTTTGAAAGATGCGTTTGAAAAGTTTATACTGTTACCTCAGTTTTTTGATACTTTCCGTTGTTGCTGTTCAGGCGCAAGGAATCGTTCCTACCACAGATTTCAATAACTATTTTGTCTCTTTCCAGGATGGTTTTTTCCGTCCTGTCGAAATACAGCCTATTGTTAATTACAAAGCCGGCGACGAAATGGTTGCATACATCGACACAAGAGGCAATCTTAAGATTTACGATGGCAAGCAGCGCATAGACGTCACTACCCTCAACGTAAATTACCAAGTCTCGGATCATCTCATGGCCTACAGCATTGCCAATGGCTTGCGCATGTGGGACGCCGGCAAATTTACAGTTCTCACCAATTTTGGACGCGAGTTTGTGGTCAAAGACAGCCTTATTGTGTTTGAAGATACCCGCTACCAAGCCCTCAATGTATACTGGAATCAAAAAGTAGAGAGTTTAGTCACTATCACCAATGGTCTTTCGATGAATGCCACTGTCGGAGAAAACCTCGTCGTATACAAAGACAATAGCAATACCTATTTTGTATATTGGAACGGTCAGAAATTCGAAATCGGCACTTACAATGAAGAAGTAATCGATTTTCAGTTAGGCACCGACGTCATGTGTTTCAAAGACCCATACACGCAGTCTTTTTATGTTTTTGACAAAGGGAATTTTGTGGAGCTCGAATCCTTTCCCATTAAAAAATACAAAGCTGGCCGCGGCTTCGTGGTCTACGAAGACATGAACGGCAACTTGTGGCACTACCAAAACGGACAAAAAACGGCGCTGTCCAATTTCTCTACCGAGCTTTGGGACGTCAAAGACGACATCTGTGTCTGGATGGAAAACTCCTACTTTTTTGCCTATTCAAATGGCCAGCGTATACAAGTAGCCACTTATCAGCCGCACACCTTTCTACTCAAAAACAACGTTTTGGTGTTTCGCAATATCATCGGGGGCGTGAGTGCTTTGGTAGACGGAAAAGTCGAAGAACTGACTACTTTTCAAAATGCTGAGTACGAAATTTACGGCAACAAAGTACTCGTGAAGCTGGCCAATCAAACATCCGTAGTTTATTATAATGGTAAGCTTTACTCGAACTAAACTAGCTCTTTCGGGTCTTTTTTTTCTTCTGTCCCTTGGTCAAAAGGTGGCTGCCCAAGACAACAAACTTCAAACATTAGCGCAGCTCTACAGCCAAGGTCATTACAAGCTAGTTTACCGCAAAGCAGGACGTTTGCTCATGGATCCGGCTTACGACCAAAGCAAGGATCCCGCCAAATACAGGCAGCTTGCTGCTTTGGAACTCGCCAAAAATCCAAATTGGGCCAAACGACACGCCTTAGAGCTCGAATGGATGGAAAAACCAACCGATGCCAATGTAAAGGTAACTACGCAAGGCAGCGCTCAAACCCAACTGCTTCTTAAAGAAGCTCAAAAACACATTGGTGTGCCTTACAAAGCTGCGGGTACAGACCCTACAGGTTTCGACTGCAGCGGTTTCACTTGTTATGTTTTTGAAAAACAAGGAGTAAAATTACCCAGAAGAGCCATGGACCAATATAGCTTTTGTCAGGTAATTGACCCAGAAAAGGCTGCGGCTGGCGATTTAGTGTTTTTTTCAGACGGGAATACGGTGAATCATGTGGGCATTCTTATTTCCGAAAAAGGTGCGCCCAAACAAATGATTCATTCGAGTTCTTCTATTGGAATTTCTATTGTTGACATTGAAACATCCACTTATTGGCAAACGCGCATCGCAGGCTACGGCCGTGTCAAGCCATAATGTCGGTACTGATGCTGCCTAGTATTGGAAAGGTTGGAGCTCTTAATTTTGCTTGAGCAGTAAGCTGAAATAATAAATCAAGGCAAGAATCTCTAAGGTAATTCCTGGCAAGAGGAAGTCGACATGCGCAAAAGCACCCATCAATAAATAAAACAAGCCAGTAAGCAACAAGAGGCCTTTGATGCGCTTGGTGTGTCCTTGTAATTGATATTGGTTTTGTCTAGAAGAAAGCAAACTCATTTTAGCAAGAAGCAATACAATCGTTGACAGCAGAGGGCTGACCAGCAAGAGCAGTAGGTTGGGTGCGTGCGGATCTTGTAAATTAAAAACGATCAGATAGAAAAGCATGTGCAAGCCGAGTAAGCCAAGTTGGATGCGCACATAAAGTGGTGCTTGTTCGGGCGTCAGTTTCGCCAAAAAACCAATCGCAGCCAAAAAAGGGAATAAAAATAGCTTGCTGCCCCATCCTAAAAGATCCCAATTATAGATGTTCCAGATGCTAAACAAACTAAGTAAGCCAAAGCTGAGTGCAAGCCCAGTAATGATTTGTGATTGCTTGATTTTCATGCGTGTTGTCGTCGGGAAAGTTCGGTGGCGCATACCAAATGCCAGAGCGCTCGTGCACCCACGTTTGCATCCCAGTCGCCGTCGGGGCCTGGTGCTACTTCATTGAGGTCAAAACCGATGATTTGTCGGCCTGAGCGCACGAGTTCAAAAAGCAAAAAGGCGATTTGTTGAAGTTCAAAGCCACCGGCAACTGGTGTGCCTGTGTGTGGGCAGAGTGAAGGTTGAAGGCCGTCGATGTCAAAGGAAACGTATACTTTTTGAGGTAGGGTAGCGATGATTTGCTGCACTTGTTCAGACCAATTGCTGCCTAAATACTGCTCATTTTTGAGGTCCCAGTCGTAGAATGTAGCGACTCTTGGATCGTTTTTGGCAAGTTCGATTTCTCGTTCTGAAACATCTCTAATGCCTACTTGCGTAAGTTTTTCTAGGTTATTGAGCTCTTTTAAAGCATTGAACATAATGCTGGCATGCGACTGCTCAAAACCTTCATAGGCATCGCGTAAATCGGCATGTGCATCGATCTGCAAAATGCCAAAAGAGCCATGGTGCTCATTGAGCGCTTGTAGGAGCCCAAGTGGGGTAGAGTGTTCTCCGCCCAAGACACACGGCATTTTGCCTGCTTCGAGGAGTGCCAAGCAACGCTCTTTGAGGTTGGCGCGCAGCGCATGATGCGCTTCATTGATTTCTTCAAGTGTGGAGCTGTAGCGAATTTGTGCCTCTTCTTCACCAACTTCTTCCAAATATGAAATGTACTCCATTCCTTTTTCGCACAAGCGGGCATTGATGTCGAGCCATTCTGCAGAAACCGGAGACATATAAACTTTGGTTTCGTAAGCGCGCTCGAGTTCAGGATGGTAAAAGTCTAATTGTGTCGAGGCATCTAAAATGGCTTGTGGGCCATTGCTTGTGCCTTTGCCATAAGAGGCAGTGGCATCCCACGGCACAGGAATGAGTACGATATTGGCTTCTTGTTCCGAATAAGGAAACCCAAAAATATTGCCATTGGCGATACCTACGCCATTTGGATCAAATTTGCTCATTGTTGTGTTGCTTTTGATAGGCTTCGACTGCCTTGCGCACAGAGCCGTGATCTAGGAGCCATTGTTGCGCTGTTTCGTGTTCAATGTTTAATTCGGCAGCTACCATTTTGGCGCCGCGGTCTACGAGTTTTTCGTTGGAGAGCTGCATGTCTACCATGCGGTTGCCTTTGACATGCCCGAGTTTGATCATGAGACTCGTGGAAATCATGTTGAGCACCAATTTTTGGGCGGTGCCAGATTTCATGCGCGTGCTTCCGGTTACGAATTCAGGCCCGACTACAGGAGTGAGTGCGTGTTGTGCAAGCGCGGCAAGGGGCGAGCCCGGGTTGCAAGAAAGACCTGCGGTGAGTAAGCCGGCTTCGTTGGCGGCTTGTAGTGCTCCCAACACATAAGGCGTAGTGCCCGATGCGGCAATGCCGACGATGGTATCTAGTGGAGTGGGGTGGTGCGCTAGGATATCTTTCCAGCCTTGCTCGGTGTCGTCTTCGGCAAACTCGACGGCTTTGCGAATAGCGCTGTCGCCTCCGGCAATGAGGCCAATAACGCGGCCGTGTGCAACGCCGAAAGTGGGCGGGCATTCGCTGGCATCTACGATGCCCAAGCGGCCGCTGGTTCCGGCGCCGATATAAATGAGCCTGCCGCCTTGTTTCATGCGTTCAAAGCAGGCATCAATAAATGCTTCGAGTTCTTTGGAGATTTGGGCAATGGCCAGCGGCACAAGTTGGTCTTGTGCATTCATGCCCTCGAGGAGCGCTTTGGTGCTCAAGTGCTCGAGGTCGTTGTAGACAGAGCTCGCTTCGGTGATTTTTTCCATTAGTATAGGAATACTTTTGCGTCAGTAGGGCTGAGGTCAACCTCGACGTGGTTCTTGAGTGTAGTGGAAAGACTGAGGCCAGCAAAATCAGTTTTGATGGGGTAACGGCGGTGTTGGCGATCGATCAGTGCTACAGTTTTGATGGCTTTGGTCGCTTGCTCTAAAAATTTCAATAAAGCATATTGCATGGTTTTGCCGCTGTTCACGACGTCGTCAATCAATACGATGTATGAATTTTTGAGGTCTTTTTGAGGTATAGAAAAGGCAATGGCTTCACTCCAGGGCTCGTCTTTATTGAGCTTGATTTCAAAACAAATCACTTGTAATGAGCTATTTTGTGAAACGACGTCGGCGAGGAGTTGCGCTAAAACGAAGCCGTTACCAACAATACCACCTAAATAAATGACCTCTTGGTCAAATGCAGCTTCGATGAGCTGATGGCCCAAGCGAACGATTTTTTGCTGTATTTGCTGCTGATTGAGAATTGTTTGCATAGAACAAAGATAAGCAAACAGCAAAAAGGCCACTCGTTTGAATGGCCTTTTTTCAGTGTTTGAAAAGAATTAGTGCTTGATGAGCTTGACGCTGCTTTTTTCAGTGTTCAAAAAGTAGATACCACTTTCAAAATTGCTGAGGTCAATGCTGTTGTTCTGGCCCACCAAAATGATCTGACCGGTGGTGTTCACAAGCTGGTATGTTTGGTTGGAGCCAAGCCCATTGATTTGAAAAACGCCATTGGAAGGGTTTGGCGATACACCAAGGTTTTCGGTGTTTTCATCGATACCAACGTTAGATCTGAGATCAAAAACGATGGTGCCTGGAGAAACGCCTACTGCAAATTGGTGGCTTAGGGTATTGTTCATGTCGTAAATTTGAACCATTCCTTGTGAGAAGAAATCGGTGGTGGAAGTGTACAAAAAGCCATTGACTGGTTCTTGTGCAAGTTCGTAGAAGTTGTTGACGATACCTGCAACTGGCCCAACGTTGCTCATGCTGAGGAGGTTGTAGTCGTTGAGGGTATTTTCCATGGAAATCTGGTAAACAAGTTTGTCATCGCGCAGCGCTGAAGTACCACAACCTGTTACGGCGCTTGCGATGTTTTGGGTGTTGACGTTGCCGCTCAAACTTACTTTAGAAACAGATGCTCCGGACCAATCTTTGTTGTTCACCGTGTAAATTTCATTGTTGAACATAAACATGTTGTCTGGGTTCTTTCCTTCTGCCCCGAGGTCGATTTCAGAGCCGTATTGTAAGGTGCTGAGGTTGAGTTGCCCTATGAGGCCTTTTTCGTTGCCCCACTCATAAGCGTTGTTAACGGCGATGTAGGCGATGTTGTTGGCGATTACAATGTTTTGCGTAGCCCATTTTGGGCCGTTGTTCGTATCAAATGCAACGATCAATTGAAGGCTGTTTTTGTCGAATACTTGCAAATAAGAATCAAACGTTTGAAGGTATTCACCGCGGGTGGCAATGAGTTTGTTGCCCGATATGGCCAAATTGCGCACGCCTGGCAAACTGATGCTTCCAACTTCTTGATGCGTGTTTAAATCAAATTTGTAAATTTTAGTGTCTGCAGCTACAAAGTAAAAGTTGCCATCGATGATGACATCTGAACTAAAGCGCTGGCCTGCGAGTGTGTTGGCTACTTGATAGGTTTGTGTTTGTGGGTTGTAGGTGCCGATGGTCGCTGGTTCTACAATGTTATTGGTCTGAAAGTCAAAGTAACCTTCGTTGGCAATAAGTACTTGGTGTACATATTGCTGTGCAAATGCGGTGGCGCAAAATAATGCTGCCGAAAATAACAATCCTTTTTTCATGTGTTGAAAATTAAAACAATTAAACAATGACATGGAAAAAAGTGGAGCGACAAGGGTATACGAAGCCCTTGGCGATACCGACTTTAATCTGAAGTCTTCACGCAGTTCGGGGGCAAGTCTTCTGGCTCGTGCCTTTTGTGGTATCGCCTTCCCGCTTGCGCAGTGGCTAATAGATACTACTTTTGAAGCACTTACAGCTGCAGATACAGCTCCGGATTCTAACCGGATTCCTTATTAAGTTCGACAAGCGAACACCCAAGAACGGCACAAAGGTAGCAATAAAAACCACATGCGAATTTTGTCTGAATCAAAAAGAGTTCGTATCTTTGCAGCCGTATTGACCAAGGTGGTCAGTCTACATAATAATCATTTACACAAATATTAGCATGTATTTAGATTCAGCAAAGAAGAAAGAGATCTTCGCCAAACACGGTGGTTCAGAAAACAACACCGGTTCTACAGAAGGGCAAATCGCCTTATTTACATTTCGCATTGCTCACCTCACTGAGCACTTGAAAAAGAACCGCAAAGACTTCGGTACCCAACGTTCACTTCAGTTGTTAGTTGGTAAACGTCGCAGCTTGTTAGACTACCTAAAGGCAAAAGACATCGAGAAATACCGCGCCTTGATCAAAGAATTAGGACTACGTCGTTAATTCTGAGATACGCTCGGAAAATTTTATGGGAGAGGGGGCTTCGATAACATCGATAGCCCCTTCTTTTGTTTTAAAAGTTGTAAATAAATAAAGATGAATATAGGAACAAGAAAGTCAATGATGACTGGCGGCAAGGAAATCCTTGTAGAGACCGGGAAGTTGGCAAAACAGGCAGATGGTTCTGTTGTGGTGCGCATGGGCGACACCATGTTGCTCGCTACTGTAGTGGCAGCACAAGACGCAAAGGAAGGCGTCGATTTTCTTCCACTTACGGTAGACTACCGTGAGAAATACGCGGCTGCAGGTCGTTTCCCAGGCGGATTCTTCCGTCGCGAGGCGCGCCCTTCAGAAACCGAAATTTTAGTCATGCGTTTGGTAGACCGCGCTTTGCGTCCACTCTTTCCAGACGATTACCATGCTGAAGTTCAGGTCATGATCCAACTCATGTCTTACGACGGCGTACACAACCCAGACGCTTTGTGCGGTTTGGCAGCTTCTGCAGCAATTGCGGTTTCGAACATCCCGTTCAATGGCCCAATGTCAGAAGTACGTGTTGGTCGTATCAACGGTGAGTTCATCCTCAACCCAACAATGGCCGAAATCGCACTTTCGGACATCGATGTAATGGTTGCAGGAACAGCCAAAGACGTCAACATGGTTGAAGGCGAAATGCAAGAAATCTCCGAAGCCGAATTGGTAGAAGTGATCAAACTTGCCCACGCTGCCATTATTGAACAATGTAATTTCCAATTGGAGCTTGCTGCAGAAATCCCAACTGCCAATCCAAAACGCGAATACTCCCACGAGTCTCACGATGCAGACGTTCGTGCCAAAGTATTCGAACTTGCAATGGAAAAATGTAAAGACGTCGCACGTCAAGGTTTGGCTAACAAAGCAAAACGCACCGAACTTTTCGATGCTATTAAAGCAGAAGTTAAAGCTGGTTTTTCTGAAGAAGAACTCGAGCATGCAGCCAAATTCATTTCAACTTACTTCTCAGAAGTGAAGAAAAAAGCAGTTCGTTGGGTCATGCTCAATGAGCGCAAGCGCCTAGACGGTCGTCAGTTTGACGAAATTCGTCCAATTTGGGCTGAGGTAGATTACCTTCCAATGGTGCACGGTTCAGCAGTCTTTACCCGTGGTGAAACACAATCGCTTACTACCCTTACTTTAGGTGGTAAAATGGACGAGCAAATGATCGACGGTGCTACTTTCCAAGGAACAGAAAAATTCTTATTACACTACAACTTCCCGCCGTTCTCAACGGGTGAAGCCAAACCACTTCGTGGAACTTCACGTCGCGAAATCGGTCATGGTAACTTGGCGCTTCGTGCGCTCAAGCCTGTCATGCCAGACGACTACCCATACGCAGTTCGTATCGTTTCTGACATCCTTGAATCAAACGGTTCGTCGTCCATGGCAACTGTTTGTGCAGGAACCCTCGCTCTTATGGACGGTGGTGTGCCTATCAAATCTCCAGTTTCAGGTATTGCAATGGGCTTAGTTGCCGACGAAGGCAAATTTGCTGTCTTGTCTGATATCCTCGGAGACGAAGATCACCTCGGCGACATGGACTTCAAAGTAACAGGTACTGCCAACGGTATCACCGCTTGCCAAATGGACATCAAAGTCGATGGCTTGCCATACGAAGTCTTGACACAAGCCTTAGAGCAATCGCGTGCAGGTCGTTTGCACATCCTCGGTAAAATCACCGAGACCATGCCAGCACCACGCCCTGAGCTCAAGCCACAAACACCACGCTTAGAAGCATTGACTGTTCCGAACGAAATGATCGGTGCCATCATCGGGCCTGGAGGAAAAATCATCCAAGGTTTGCAGAAAGAAACCAAAACAACCATCACCATTGAAGAATTACCAAATGGCGAAGGTCGTGTACAAGTACTTTCTAACAACGGAAACGACATGGCTGAAGCGATCCGCTTGATCCGTCAAATTGCATTTCCACCACAAGTAGACGAAGGTGCTACTTATGAAGGTAAAGTGAAATCTGTTAAAGAATTCGGTTGCTTCGTAGAAATCGTACCCGGAACAGATGGTCTTATCCACATCTCCGAATTTGCTTGGGAAAAAACAGCAAAAATGGAAGATGTCGTTAAAGAAGGCGAAATGCTTACTTTCAAAGTGATTGGTAAAGATCCAAAAACGAAAAAATGGAAATTATCTCGCAAAGTTTTGTTGCCACGCCCTGAGCGTCCAGCAACTGATCAGGCTTCTGCAGAATAAAATTCATAGCAGTACAATTATATAAGGGCGGAGGTAACTTCGCCCTTTTTTAATGCACTCTTCATCCTAAATTACAGTATATTAACGGACAAAGTTGTAACTTTACCCGACTAAAAATATTTTTATGAAAAAAGGTTTACTTTTTATACTTACCATCTTGAGCCTCAATGCCTTTGCGCAGGCCTTTGAATCTTTTAATTTTACGGGTACAGCCAACGCCAATGGCTGGACAACGCATAGCGGAACCGCAGCCCAAGTTGTCGCTATTACAACGCCATCAGGAAGCGGAAATAGCCTTACTTATCCTGGCCTTCAGGCTTCAGCAGGCAACCGTATTGAACTCAATTCAGCATGGTCAGAAGACATCAATAAACCAATTGCCATTCCTGGTACCACTGGGTATTTTTCGTTTTTGCTCAACGTGCTCAACACCACAGGTTTAACAGCTGCTGGTAATTACTTCGTTGGTTTCGCAGCTTCAGCAGGTGCAACCAACGTAACCATTTTCTTTCCGCGTTTATACATCAAGTTAGGCACTACCCCGAATACTTTTCAGTTAGGTATCCTCAATACTTCAGGCGGAACCGTAACCATTTCCTACGCGCCAACTGAGTATTCCTTAAATACGACTTTATTTGTAGTTGCCAAAGCAACATCAACGGCCGTGGGCTCTCCAATTACCGCATCCCTTTGGGTCAATCCAATTCCGGGTGCAGCTGAACCAGCAGCTGTAGTAACCAACGCTTCTGGCACCAGCAACTGGGCCGCTACCGGTATCCAATCCATATACTTGCGTCAAGCAGCAGGTACTGG
>CANHSA010000056.1 GCA_947463345.1 Flavobacteriales bacterium | reverse complement strand
TCTTTTTTAAAAATGTTTTGATCGGTGCCCATGCCAACGTACGCTTTAGACCCGACGACAAATGAAAGCAATTGATAGCGCACTCCTCCTGGGAAATTAGCGCGCTGAATCCACTGGTTGTTGCTTGGTTTGTATTCCCAGAGCTGATTACTATACAAATTGGGGCCGGTTTTGCCGCCACATAGGTAGCCTTTTCCGCCAACTGAAAAACCTGTTGCAAAGTAAATTCCTTCGCCTCCCGCCCCCGGAAAATCGGCAATAGTAGCCCATGTATTTGTATTTGGGTTGTAGCGCCAAAAATCTTTGAGTGTATTGCCTGTTGGGCCGGAAATGGAATCCATACCAGAGCCTACAAATGCATAATTGTCTATGACAAATGAAATGGCATCGCGGCGTGCAGCGCCCGGGAGGTCGGCTTTTTGCGTCCAGGCATCCGTTTGTGGATCATAGGCCCATAAATCTTTATGAATGACTTCTGCAGTATCTAAACCACCGCACAGATAACCCAAACTACCAATGGAAAAACCAGTAGCACGTTCGCGTTTGCCCATGCCAACATCATTGAGTTTTGTCCAGACATTGTACTGACCAAAAACAGCGTAAGGAAAAAGCAGAAGAAACACAACTAACCTCATCGTTTCAGGATTTTTTCATGATGAATTACTTGTGTTCCATTACTAATTTGTAACGAATAAGACCCCACTGGAAAATGGGATACATTTATACTTTGTTGCAAATACAATAAGTCTTCCTTGAATAATAATTTTCCATTCCAATCAAAGATGCTTAGCTCCAATTGATCAGAAGGAAGACCGAAACTTTGAATATGGACTTCATCTACCGCCGGATTCGGATATACTTTTACTTCAAGATCATGTTCTTCCAAGCCAATGCTATTATCTGTTGGGTTGAATTGCCAAAAATCGTTGAAGTTGATTCCGTTTGTCCCTGTGCCAAAATAACCGCGGTCATGTATAGCAAACGCAACCGGGAATCGTCGGCTTGACCCTGAAAATTCAATTTCTTGTTTCCAGGTATTTGTTGCCGGATGAAAAGACCAAACCTGATCGGTAACAACAGATAAACCTCCTACATAGCCAGAAGTAACGTAGCCGTGCTGCTGTATGGCAAAAGCGGCGCTACCGCCAGAAGAAACACCAGGGAAATTGGCGCGCTGAATCCATTGATCATGCAAAGGTTTGTATTCCCAGAGCTTATTTCCTCCCTTAATGAACCCACTGCCTTCTATCGCAAAAGAACAAGTCCATTGCCCAAAGGTCATGGGTGCAGTGGCACACATAGACCAAGCGTTGGTGCTTGGGTCATACTTTGCTAATTGATTACTCTGATACACAAAACCACGGTTATTAAGAGTAAAGCCTTGACTGTCGCCGGGGTTACTTAAAATACAATTGGCAATTGGTGTCCAGGTATTTTGCTGTGGGTCGAATTTGTAAAATTGCGTGCTTAGTGCAGAACCTCCACCCACAACCGGACAGTTGTCCACAACAAATGATACCGCGCCGTGTGTGCTTACCGGAAAGTCGGCTTTTTGGGTCCAGGTGTCTGATGCAGGATCGTATTCCCACCAGTCTTTGTAAGAAATGTCTTGCCCCGTGCCATTGACATGGCCAAGGCCCATATAACCACGATGTGAGGTGGCACAACCAGTGCCGCGGTGTCGACCTACTGCACCCAAACTCGCCTTTTGAATCCAGAATTGCCCAAATAATTGAGATGTAAGCGCAAAACAGCAAATCAATATAAAACTTCTCATAACTTTTGCCATTTTTGAACCTGACCAGAAGATAATTTCTTGAGCAAGTAAACCCCAGCTTCTAAATGATTCATCTCGAAAATAGATCCGCTTTCGGTGTCAACCTGTTGGAGCAATTGTCCACTCATATTATATAATTGATACGCTCCCGTATTTGGTGTGAGGTGTAAAGTTCCTTGACTCGGATTCGGATAAGCATTGAAAGATACTGTTTCGGCGTCCTCAAGCCCGACATAACTAGCATTGATCTGCAAAGTGTAATCGCCACTTAATGCCCCCCAACCTTCTACAATAATGTGCAGTGGTCCAAGTGCTGTTGCATAAAAGGATAGCGCAGATTGTGGTGCGCAGTCATCAGCATCGTCGTTATAAGCAACGACGTCTCCATTCATGTCAACAACACTTAAAAAAGTGTCAAAATTGGCACCACACAAAGAAACCTGTACCTCAGCAAGTAAAGGATTCGGTTCAAAATAATAATAGATATCTGGCGAAGGATAGACGTAATTCTGATTCGAGTAGCACACCTCAGTAGAACGCGTATCTGTATAAGGTAAAGCACCTACAACGATCGCATCATTTTGGTCGTCGCCCGGGTAACCCGTGCAGTCGAGGCCATTTGTTAAGGTAATGCCAAAATCGGTGACAGAGCCCCATGTGAAAGTGCCGCAGGGATTGAGTGGAATTGTACCTTGTTCTCTTTGCATCACGCGCAATCTGGTAATGCCGTTAACTGCATTTGGCGGAACTATAAACGACCAAATTTGCACCGGAGCTGGCGGCGTGCCTGCCCAAGTGCCGAGGCTTTCATAAGGATCAAAGTTTCCGTTCTGATCAAAATCGATCCAGGCTTCTCCTGCACCGGCATAATTGCCGCTGCATGTTCCAAATTTTACCGAAATTGTGTAGGTTCCGCCTGCATTCAGCGAAACATTTACACTTTGTGAGAGGTCATGCAAGCCAATAACGCCAGGGCAACCGACATAATTAATAGTACCCACCGCACCGCTGAGAACGACGCTTTCAACGTTAGAATCTACGGTGCTCGTTGGACCAACAGTGGTACAATATTGTGCAAAAATTGGAATATAAAAAAAGAAAAAAAGCAGTAAGTAACTGTGTTTCATCAGCTAGTAGTTTGACGAAAGGTAAGAAAAAAAAGCCACTTAACAATAGCTTAACACCATCGTGTCTACTTGTTGTTCCAGTTGGTCATGGCCATTGGAAGGCCATCAAAGACGAAACTTTTAGCTGCTGCAGCAGCGGTTTGTAAGCGCTCGGGTAAAGCTAGTTTTTCTTCGGACTTCCATTCTCCCAAAACGTAATCTGCTTGGCGCCCCTTTGTGAAGTCTGAGCCAACACCAAAGCGCAAACGTGCGTATTCTTGCGTTTTGAGGAGTGCTTGGATGTCTTTAAGGCCATTGTGGCCGCCATCGCTGCCCTTGCCTTTCATGCGCAAAGTACCAAATGGCAAAGCGATGTCGTCGGTAATGACCAATAAATTTTGAATGGGAATTTTTTCGGTTTGCAACCAATAGTTGACTGCTTTTCCCGATAAATTCATGAAGGTAATGGGCTTGATTAAAATGAGCTGCCGACCTTTATATTTAGCCTCAGTTCGAAATGCTGCTTTATCTAATGAAAAAGAGACGCCCAAGTCTGATGCTAGTTCATCTAAAACCTTAAAACCAATATTATGGCGGGTTTCAAGATATTCAGAACCAGGGTTTCCTAAGCCAACAATTAGGTATTTCATTCTACCAATTTGGACAAGAATTACACTTATCAGCTTGCTTGAGATAGAACAGCGCGCCTACAACGATATCGCGCTGGCCATACAAGAACGCTTGTTTGGCGTGGGAGTCGTAGTCATTTGGGCGTGTTTTGACGCGATATTGACCCATAAAGCCGGCCTGAACATTTGCTGCCACGAATAGGTGCTTAAAGAACTCGGCACGCAAACCAAAATGTCCGGAGGCACCAATACCAGATAATGAAACGGTTTCCATTGATTTTTCACCTGCAAAAGTAAAATCGTTGTAAGAAAGGATTGGTCCGGCACCAACGCCCATCATGGTGGTGAGCGCAAAGTTTCCTTTCTCGGTTTGATAGACCTTGAATACGTTGGTCAGCTGCACATTAATGTAGTTGAGTCCATTTGTATTTTCGTAATGAAAGGAATTTTCATTGGTGACTACGGAATCTCCGCTGTAGGTACCTGACCACCCGGTTGCTTGATCTATACCTGGGCTAATTGTGCCACTTAAATAATAGGTAGGGCCGTGTTTCATGACGTACTTCATGTGTTCGTAACCCAATGAAACTGCCCAATTGCGCTTGAAATTGTAACCGACGCGTACATCGAACTGTGGCACGGTAAAAGTGTTGAAGTTGACGTATTCGTTGAGGTCTGTAGATGGGCGGTCTACAGCTTCAACGCCTTTGAGTTTGAAGTCATAGCCAGGCCCAATAAAACGGATGGAACTCGGCGTGTAAATGCTGCGGTTATAGCCCCAATAAAAGAAAAGAGTGCCGGGCCCAGTTGATTTTTTTTGTGCTGTGAACTGAGCTTGTACCTGTGTTCCGATTAGGGAAAGCAACAGCAAGAAAATGACCTTTTTCATCGCGAAATAATTTTAACCCACTCCTTTTGCGTAAGAACTCGTTCCAAACGGTAATGGATGGTTTTGTTACGATTATACCAAGCTACTAAGCCATAGCCTTTGGCAAAAACACTGATTTGTTGGCCTAGAACTTCTTTCTCTGCTCTGGTAAAAGGGTTCAGAACAGTTCTTCTGATTTTGTCTTGAAAAAACAGCGCTTCTGCCTTTGTTTTTGCTAAAAATACTGTTTGTTTTCGAGTTTGAAACTTTCTAAAAACCTCGTGTAAAAGAACGGTGGAGTCTACCACGCCGCTGAACTTAGAGGCAAACCAGGTTTCTTTTTGTAGGTCGAAAGGGAAGAGCTGATTTTTGTAGAGCACGGTTTTTTCTTTGCTTTGAACCCGGTTGACCACCATATGATCCTGAACTACTAAAGAGTCAATATTGTAATTGATGGCTTCGCGCAAGCGACCATCGGGTGCATATACTTCCACAATAAGGTGCGGACCAACAGCATCTTCTACGGTGTAAATACGGTGAAACTCTTCGTCTAAACCATTGGCGATATCGCGGTAATGGTAAATCTTTGGAACGGTATCTAGCGGATAAAAGTAGGCTGCATTTGGGTTTATACTCGTGTACGTAAAGTTTTCATCAGAAAAATACCCCTTGACATACCACCCCGTAAGGGTAGCGCCGAGCACTAACAAGCCGAAGAAAACCCATTTTTTCATTTTGACATTTTTAGGAAAGCGATTTCTTGTTCGGTGAGGTGACGGTAATAACCGCGTGGTAAATCTTTTTTAGTAAGTCCCGCATAAACAACGCGGTCGAGTTTGATGACTTCGTAGCCGAGTGCTTCTACCATGCGGCGCACCACTTGGTTTTTGCCAGAGCGGATTTCAACACCAATTTCGTTGCTGCCGCCGCCTTCAACAAAACTTGCAGCTTCGGCTTTCATGCGGCCATCGTCGAGATCGAGGCCTCGGGTCATTTTTTCGAGGTCTTCTTTGGCCACTGACTTATTGGTTTCGATGTGGTACAGTTTGCGCGCGTGGTAACGCGGATGCAAGAGTTTTTTCATCATGTCGCCATCGTTGGTGAAGAGCATGAGGCCGGTGGTGTCGCGTTCCATGCGCCCCACAGGGAAAATTTGCTCACGACAAGCTTTACTCACGAGGGTCATTACTGTTTTGCGGCCGCGGGGATCGTCTAGTGTAGTAATATAGCCTTTGGGTTTATTGAGCAAAACATAGCGTTTGGTGCCGGTTGTGATGGTTTCGCCATCGTATTGAACGACATCGCCTGGCTTCACTTTATAGCCCATTTCGGTGACGATTACGCCGTTGATAGAAACTACACCTGTATCAATGAGGACATCGGCCTCGCGACGCGAACATATACCTGCATTCGATAAAAACTTATTGAGTCGGATGGCATCTTCGCGGAAACTTGGAAGCGGATCGCCCTTTTTGACTTTAATTTTGTAATCGATGTATTTGCGCTTGTCACGGGCACTTACCTTTGGCGCATCTTTGGCGCCTGCTGTTTTAGGTTTTGCACCTGTTTTCTTTGGTTGTCTCATTTGACCACAAAGATACGTAAAAAGCAAATGCTTTATTGACGTTCGTCAAGCAGTTGCGCTATATGTGCTTGAAGCAGACTCACTTCTTTTGGATTGGTGCCATCGTAATAGCCCCGAATGCGCATTTGGCGATCGATCAGTACAAAGTTGTTGGTGTGAATAAAATCGCTGCCGGCATCGCCAAGGTTTTGCGCCTCTGCGGGCTTCAACACAAAGAAGGAGCGCCTAGCCAGGCTATACAAATCAGCTTTTTTACCCGTTAAAAAATGCCACTGGCCAGCCTGCGCCTGATGTGCTAAGGCATAACGCTTCATTTGAGCAACAGTATCGATGTCGGGATCAACGGTAAAACTAAAAATACGGAGGTCGTTTTGCTTTGCGAATTTTCTTTGAATGCGTTGCATTTGCGAATTCATGATAGGGCAAATGCTCTTACAAGAAGTAAAAAAGTACTCCACCACACTCACCTTTCCTTTCATGTCGGCGTCGGTAATCCAAGTTCCATCTTGATTTTCAAAACGAAAAGTGCCGACCTTATGACCCCTGCCTATCCGGAGCATTTCAGGATCGACCATCTCTTGCTGGACATCGATAGGATTGATAACGGGCAGTGGCTTGGTTTTGCTCTTATCACTTAAGAAATAGTAGCCAATGGGCACTACCATCAAAAAAAGTACGACTACAAATAGAATGCGTTTCATACAGCAAAGTTAGGCATTCATTAAACTTAAAACCTTGACTTTTATCAGTTCTTGGCGTTTGTCGAGCGAACCCGACAAAATGGTAAAACTTCGTCCATTTTTCTGAAGTGCAGAGAGGTAAAACTCAAATAATTGCTGACGATCATTAGGGTTTTCCCTGAGTGGATCCGACTCCCAAGGGATGTCTGGCGCGCACAAAAAATAATGGTCAAAGTGCTGCTCCTTCAAAAGTCGGCTGATTACAGGGCTGACCTCCGCATATTTCACTTGCGACCAAACCTGAAAAACATGCATTTCGGTGTCGGCTACAAAACCCTTTTTGGGCCAAAGCGCTACCTGTTTTTGGGCCATGGCATCCAAATCTTCTTGGATATAACTTGACTGATGGGCTAAATAGATTCTTGCAAATTCATCAATATAGGATAAAGAAAATTCCTGCGCACACCAGGTAGCCATGGTCGTTTTACCACTAGACTCAGGTCCGGTAAAGGCTATGCGGAGAGGGCTTTTTTCCATTTTTTGAGTCCGTTGATCGCTAAAAAGAGGTAGGCTAAATAAAGTACAGACGAAGACCACCAATGCTCATATGCAAACCAAATGGTGCCCACAACATTGACGACAATCCAAATATGCCAATTTTCAAGGATTTTTCTAGTTGTCAACCAAGTGGCTGTAAGGGAAAAAACAAAGAATTGAGCGTCTAAAAAAGAACGCCAATTTGGAAGGCTTGTGAATGAAAAATGACCATGTACATCATCTTTTGTGAACCATTGAACGATAAAAAACATAAGGCCCAACATCAAAGACCCTAAAATCCATAGCCAAATCGATTTGCCTAGGGTGCGGATGGGTAGTTCATCGGATTTTGACCAATTGAAGAGTCCATAAAATCCTAAAATAATATAAGTAATTTGTTGACTGAAAAGCCCCCAAGTGTGGACGCGATAGAAAAATACGGCGTAGAAACTTGCACTCGCTATTCCAAAAATCCAACCGCTCGACCTATTCGTTGCAATAAGATAAACGTAGATAAAACCTAGTACGGCAGCGAGCAATTCAATAAGCGGACTCAAGAAATCAAAACCAATCATATCAATGGATCACGAGGACTTTGGCAACTTTGCGATCGCCACCTTGGTAATTGTTGGCGGTCCAGAAGAAATAGACCCCAGTTGGGACTTTCTCGCCATTGAGGTTTTGCCCGTTCCAAGTTGCTGTGCCGCCGTTTGATTGCATTTTGTAAATCAGGTTACCACCAGCATCGGTGATTTTTACATCTGAATTATAGCGAATGCCTTGGATGGTAATAGGGCCAAAATAATCGGGCTTCACGGGATTCGGGAAAACACTCAGGGTTTCATAAGTAGGGTCTTCGTAAGTGGCGTCGATGCGAAAAGAAATCAAGCCCTTGTCTGTAATGATATAGAGCTCTCCCGTGCTTTGGTTGATTTCGATGTCGTAGATGGTATTTGAAATCAAGGGTGAGTTGTCTTCGTTATATTGAGCAATAATTTCGGTGCCGTCGGGTGATAGCAAAATAAGGCCTGCATTGGCAGTAGACATCCATTTGCGGTTGCCGCCATCTACTTCGATATCAGTGATACTCGCTTCGCCCAGAACAATTTCAAAGTTGCCTTCAAAGGGTATTTTGATACGTTGCGCATCAAAATTTCCGGAGCCAGCAGAAAAGGCGCCATTTGCGTTGTAGAGCACCGCAAAGCCTGCATCTGTACCAATCCAGAGCTCGCCATCGAAATCGGCTGCTAAGGCAGTAATTTTGTTGGAGGGAAGGTTGCCCATTAGTTCGCCAGCGGTGAGCTGTATGGTTTGGTCATCACTTGGGTCATTGAGCGTGCCTTGGTGCTGCAATCCGACAAGGCCATTTGCATAGGTGCCCAACCAAATGTTATCTTGAAAGTCAATTTCTATTTTGGTTGTCAATTTGTTTGAGGCGCCTACCCCGAGGTAGTAACTCGACCAAACGCCATCGGGTTGGCGAACTTTCAAAGGGCGATCAGTATAGCCATTAGCGGCCCATAGGTTGCCTTTTTGATCAAATTGAAGCGCTGAAACCAAAGACCAACCATTGCCAATAGAAACTGGCTGAATTGGCGAGTTGTTTTGATCGAATACCAAGGTGTCGGTCTCGTTAAAGAGCGTTAAGGGGGCAAATGAATAGGTGCCTGCTGCAATTTCCTTCGGATTTTTAGGATTCACTGCAATTGCAATGAAATCCCATAACAGATTGTAATCCCAGGAAGTAACGGTTGGTGTATTGTGAAAGCGCCATTGTTGGTCTTCTAGAATATGAATGCCGTTTCGGGTAAAAGCCGGCGCAATTTCTGCCTCTAGACGTCCGGAACCGATCGCCAATACGCCTTCTTGCCAAGCCATGGTATAGACATCTCTGTTGGCGAGCCCTTCAATTACATAACGCTTGCAGGTGTAAGGATTTAGATGCTCTTGAAGGCCCCAAGCTTGGTCGGCACTCCAGTAAGAGGAGCCAAGTTGACAAACACGGGCTGGGTTGATCCAGCGGTCGAGTAAACTTGCAGAATAAGAACTCAGCTGCTGACCATCTGGATCATAAAGCAAAAAACCTCCGTCTAAAGAAACCGCAATTTGGGTCCCGAGGGCTTGAATGCTATTGATTTGATAGCTGAATGGCTCGTTAATGACATTCACTAAAAGATCGTTTTTCAAGCGAAAAATGGAGTCTTGTCCGTAGGAGTCGTTTGCTCTTAGTACCCAGAACTGCTCGTTTACAGAGAGGAGCTCGCGGTATTTGTTTTCGGACTGATACGGAAAGCGAAGATCGCGGTCCCATTGGGAATAGTCTGGCAAAGCAGGATTGCTGCGCAAACCTTTGAGCATTTGACTTGGAGTGAGGGCAAAAATTGAGTCGGAAGAGATTTCGACGTCTAGAATTGGTTCAAGGCTATTAGTGGGGTAGTAAGTATCTTTGATTTCTTCTTTCGCAACGTCAATCAAGACAATAGAAAAGTCGTTTGCCGCATAGATATAAGCGCCGTTTCGCACAAATTTGTTGATGCGCTTTGAGTTGGTAATTTGAGCCAACTTGATGGCAGGTAAGTTAGTGATTTTACCCGCTTGCCATTTGTCAATGTTGCCATTAGTGTAGCCGATATAAACAGCGTTATCCAGTGCATCAAAATACAAACAAGAAATTTCGATGTCTGACAAGCCATTTAATGCGGTTTTGAGTGCCCCTTCTTCTGTGTTTGGATTATAGATATATAAACCATTTTCTAATGCAGTAAAAATTCGTTCGCCATCGGTCGTGATGTCTATGGCTTTGGAACTGGCTACATGGTATTTCCATGTGCCCATTGGTATTTGAGCTTTTGCAATTTGGGCAAATATCAAGAATAAGAGGAGAAAGAAACAGTTATTCTTCATGACTTGCCGTTGAGGATAGGGTATTGGATTTGATAATGTAGGTTGGGCGTTGCTTGCTCTGCACAAAAAGCTTGCCTAAGTAAATGCCTACAATGCCAATAAGAATCATTTGTATGCCGCCGATAAACAGTACTGACGCAATAAGGCTGGTCCAGCCGGTAATGGCAGCATCGGTAAAAACAGCGATGTAAATGGCATAGCATCCATAAACAAACGCAAGAAAAGCAAAAAAGAGGCCTAAATAAATAGAAAAATAGAGGGGTTTGGCACTTGAAGATGTAATGCCGTTAATGGCAAAATGAAACATTTTTCCGAGAGAATACTTGCTTTGTCCGCTAAAGCGGGCCGCGGGTTCGTAGTCTAATGCAACCTGCTTGAAACCAAGCGTAGGTATGAGTCCTCGTAAAAATAAATGCGATTCTTTGAAAGTTTTGATGGCGTCAACCACCTTTCGGTCTAACAAACGAAAATCGGCTGTTCCTTCTTCTATTGGCACTTCTGAAAGCCGATTAGCCAACCAATAAAATGCTTTGGCACTGAGCTTCTTGAACAAGCCCACATTTTGTTTGTCGTTTCGGCGGGTATATACAACCTCAGCGCCTTGACGCCAAAGTTGGACCATATCAGCAATTAAAGCCGGCGGGTGTTGGAGGTCTGCGTCTAGACTAATAACCGCGGCGCCCCTAGCGTGGTCGAGCCCAGCCTTGAGGGCATGCTGGTGGCCATAATTGCGGCTAAACTGCAAATAATGAACGTTGGTGTCTTGTGCGCGGAGAGCTTCAATGCGTTGTAAAGATTGATCTGAACTTCCGTCGTCAATAAAAATAACTTCGTAAGTCGTGATTTGGAGTTGCTGAAGGACAAGAAGGATTTCGTTGTACAAACGTTGCACATTGCCTTCCTCATTGAAGGTTGGAATGACAAGTGAAAGTTCTATTTGGCCTGAGCTACTCATGTACAGCGAAATTAATGAATAAT
>CANHSA010000055.1 GCA_947463345.1 Flavobacteriales bacterium | reverse complement strand
TGGCGATTGGCTTCGTAGTTGTCGGCGGTGATTTCAAATTTTTGAACTTGAGCTTTGCCCGTCACGTTGATTTCGGTGCGCTTCCCTTTGGATTGGGCTACAATGAAATCGACGGTTGAGCGACCAAATTTAAGTTGTGTTTTGAAACCAAAAAGGGTTTGAGAGCTCGGGATGAGCGTCGTAGGGAGTTCCAGACTCACCTGACCCAAGGCAATTTTTTGAAGGATGTCGTCTTCTTGTCCGGTGCGTTCGAGTTTAGAGATGTTTTCAAAATCGAAATTGGCGCGCGTGTTGTATTTCATGTTCACCTTCATGTTGGTTCCGATCTGGCCGGTGATGTCCATGTTGATGTTCTGATTGAAATCGAAGCGCGTAATGTTGCGCTGACGCATTGGTAAAATGGGGTTGTCTACGCGCGAATGGTTGGCACCGAGCGAGATTTCGAGGTTACCCCCTGGCGTAATGGTGATTTGATCGGATCCAAAAAAGCTCTCAAAAGCTTTGGAGCCAATCTTGATAGGAAGTTCAAATGTGCGGTTTTCGGCGCTTTCTTCGGCAACGATTTCTTTCCAGTCGAGGCTAAAGCTTTTTTTCTCTTCGTATTGGAGGTATTCCTCGAGGGTCATGGCTTGCGGAGACCTAAAATAGGTGTCTTTGCCCATGATGTCTTTAAAAACAAATGTTTTGGACTCGGGGTCGTAGACGATGGTTTGGTTGAGATTTGTAGGGTCGCCGAGGTCAAAACTTTGGGGTAAATTTTGAAAGGGATTGAGTGGGTTAACGATAGGAAAAGGAAGTGTAGGCGTTTGCGCAATAGCTTCTTCCATGGTGAAAAGCGCCATCAAAAGTAGGATGCCAATTGCAAAGTATTTCTGCCAGTAGTTGTGTTGCACGGTTATAGTAGTCTTAGCGCTTCTTTGATCAGTTGTTCTACGGTTTGGGTTCCGGTATCGATTTTGTCCAATACTTTTTCTGCTGATTTTTTGTCAAAACCAAGCGAAACCAAAGCAATTAACGCATCAAATCGATTTCTATTGTTCGAAGAGAAAATATTCTCGGTTCCGAGCTCCATTTTGGAGACCTTCCCTTTGAGGTCGATGATGACGCGCTGGGCCGTTTTGGTGCCGATTCCTTTGATTTTTTGGATGCTCGCCACATCTTCAGAAAGAATGGCGTGCGCAATTTCGTCGGGTGTCATGGAAGAGAGCATGATGAGCGCCGTGTTGGGACCAATGCCCGAAACACTGATGAGGTGCCCAAACATTTCGCGCTCTTCTTTGGTCGCAAAACCATACAGAATATGAGCGTCTTCTCGGACGATAAGCTTGGTGTGTAACACAATGGCATCGGACGCAGGCAATACAGAATAAGTATTCAGTGAAATTTTCACTTCGTAACCAACACCCGCGCACTCGATGAGGAGGTCGGTGGGGTTTTTTTCGATCAGGCGGCCATTGAGTCTAGAAATCATTTGTCTTGGCTTTGGGCGTCAATAACGGCAATTTTGATCATGCTGAGGATCTCGCGGACACTTGCTCCTAATTGCAATACGTGTAAAGATTTGCGCATCCCTAAAAGAATAGGGCCAATGGCGTCGAGTTCGTTGGTAGATTGCAAGAGTTTGTAGGCGATGTTACCTGCAGAAAGATTCGGGAAAATGAGTGTATTGACCTCTTTGTTGGCCAAGAAAGAGAAAGGGAATTTCTCGTTCATAAGCTCGGGGTTGAGGGCAAAATTGGCTTGCATTTCGCCGTCGACAACCAAGTTAGGTTGCGTCTCATGAAGAATTTGCACGGCTTTAGCCATTTTTTCAGGGTCGTCTCCTGGCGATGAGCCAAAATTAGAGTAGCTCAAGAGGGCAATCCGGGGTTGTAGTTTCAAGCGACGGATGAATTTGGCTACGTTGACGGTGATTTCGGCGATTTGTTCTGCCGTTGGATTTAAATTGACGGTTGTATCGGCCAAGAAAAGCGGACCTTTTTTGGTATTGAGGATGTACATTCCGGCAATGGTATTGATGTCTTTTTGCAAACCGATGGTGCTGATGGCTGGCCTGAGCACAGAGCGGTAGCTGCGGGTGAGGCCAGTTACCATTGCTTCTGCTTCGCCCATATTGAGCATCATGGCGCCAAAATAATTGCGTTCGCGCATCAGTGAAATGGCTTCGTATTCTGTGATGCCTTTGCGCTTGCGCAATTCAAAGAATTCTTTGCCGTATTGAATGCGGCGCGCTTCTTCGTCATCGGATTTACAGTCGATGATTTGCACATCTGGAATTTCGATGCTGTACTCGTTCATGAGGTCGAGGATGCGTTGTTTTTTGCCGAGTAGAATCGGGAAAGCCACGCCTTCGTCGTAAGCTTGCTGGGCAGCTTTGAGTATTTTGATGTTGTCGCCCTCCGGGAAAACAACTGTTTTGGGGTTGCCTTGAGCCTTAGAGGTGATGTTGCGCTGCAATTTGTTGTCAAGGCCGAGGCGGCTCTTGAGTTGGTTTTCGTATTCTTCCCAATCTTCAATGGGTTCTTGGGCAACGCCAGATTCCATGGCTGCGCGTGCTACGGCCGGAGCAACGTAGTAAATGAGGCGTGGATCGAGCGGTTTTGGGATGATTTGTTCGCGTCCAAAAGAAATGTTTTTGCCGCCGTAGGCTTCAATGACCTCTTCAGGAATGGTTTCTTTGGCGAGTGCAGCAATGGCATTTACCGCCGCAAGTTTCATTTCTTCGTTGATGGTAGTGGCGCGCACATCTAGCGATCCGCGGAAAATGTACGGGAAGCCCAGTACGTTGTTGACCTGGTTAGGATGGTCTGAGCGACCGGTGGCCATGATGATGTCTTTGCGTACAGACATCGCTTCTTTGTAAGCGATTTCGGGTTCGGGGTTGGCAAGTGCAAACACAATGGGGTCTTTGGCCATAGCGGCAATCATGTCTTTGCTCACGAGCCCAGCTTTGGATAGCCCTAAAAAGACGTCGGCGCCCTTAAAAGCCGCTTCAAAATCTATGTCTTTGGGATGCGTTGCAAAAGTTTGTTTCATGTCGTCGAGGTCGGTTCGGCCAGCATGAATGAGCCCTTTTGAATCGTACATGAAGATGTTTTCGGGTTTTACACCCAAACGATGGTAAAGTTTGATGCAAGAAACCGCTGCAGCACCTGCGCCAGAAACAACAATTTTGATTTTGTCAATTTGTTTTTTGGCGAGTTCGAGTGCGTTTAACAGCGCGGCCGCACTAATGATAGCGGTGCCGTGTTGGTCGTCGTGCATGATCGGGATGTCGAGCTCTTCTTTGAGTCGGCGCTCGATTTCAAAGGCCTCAGGCGCTTTGATGTCCTCGAGGTTGATGCCGCCGAATGTAGGGGCAATTGCTTTGACGGTCTGAATAAAGAGTTCGGGGTCTTTGGCGTCTACTTCGATGTCAAAAACATCGATGTCGGCAAAAATTTTGAACAATAAGCCTTTGCCTTCCATGACTGGTTTGGAGGCTTCAGGGCCGATATCGCCAAGGCCAAGAACGGCTGTTCCGTTAGAAATGACGGCAACGAGATTGCGTTTGGCGGTGTATTTATAGACGTCGGCTTTGTTCTCGGCAATGCGCAAGCAAGGCTCTGCAACACCCGGTGAATAAGCCAAGGAGAGGTCGCGTTGGGAGGCGTAAGGCTTTGAAGGGATTACTTCGATTTTTCCTGGCCTGCCCGAGGAATGGTAATCTAGGGCGTCTTGCTTCCTGATTTTTGACATTGTATCTGCTTATTTTAGAACAGCAAATATACGAAAAGCAATCCAAAGCTCCGAAGCAAAAAAAGCGCCCCGAAGAGCGCTTTTTGTAACTTTTTGAGCAAGGCAGATTAAAGTCCGAGCAAGATTTGCATTGGATCTTTGGATCCGAAAATCATGCGCTCTGGATTTTCTAGCATTTCTTTGACTTTTACAAGGAAGCCAACCGATTCTTTTCCGTCGATAATGCGGTGGTCATAAGAAAGCGCTACATACATAATTGGGCGGATTTCAACTTTGCCGTTGATGGCCACTGGACGCTCAACCACGTTGTGCATTCCTAAAATAGCCGATTGCGGCGGATTGATAATAGGTGTAGAAAGCATGGAGCCAAAAACACCGCCATTGGTGATGGTAAAAGTACCACCGCTCATGTCTTCGGGTGTCATTTTGCCGTCGCGGGCTTTTATGGCTAAACGCTTGATTTCTCTTTCGATGTCGGCTAAGCTCATTTGCTCGGCGTTGCGCACCACTGGCACCATCAGGCCTTTTGGCGATGAAACGGCAATACCGATATCGGCGTAGTCGTGGAAGATCATTTCGTTGCCGTCAATTTGGGCGTTTACGGCAGGATACAATTTGAGTGCTTCGGTAACGGCTTTGGTGAAAAACGACATAAAGCCAAGATTCACTTCGTGGTGTTTGGCAAAGGCGTCTTTGTATTTGGCGCGCACATCCATGATAGGTTTCATGTCTACCTCGTTGAAGGTAGTGAGCATGGCAGTTTCGTTTTTAACGGCCACCAAGCGCTCGGCAATTTTGCGGCGCAACATCGACATTTTTTCACGGCTTTGCTCGCGCGTTCCGCCCCAACCTTGGGCCGCTTCGGTAGAGAAACCTGCCGACATGGCCGCTACTACATCTTGTTTGGTGATCCGGCCGTCTTTGCCGCTGGCTTTTACAAGCGCAGGATTGATGTTGTTTTCTTTAATGATTTTAGCTGCAGCTGGGGATGCTGCGCCCGCTGCGTAGCTTGCTGGCTTCACAGGGTCTGGATTGGGTGCTGGTGCCGCTGCTGGTGCCGCAACGGGTGCCGCTGGCGCTTCTGGAGCAGGTGCTGCTGCAGGTGCTGCAGCTGGTGAGCCCGCAGGGCGGGCAGCACTGGTGTCGATGAGGCAAACAACCTGGCCAACTTTAACGACATCGCCTTCTGCGGCTTTGAGCGTAATGATGCCGCTTTCTTCAGCCGGCAATTCTAAAGTAGCTTTGTCTGAATCTACTTCAGCGATTGCTTGGTCTTTTTCTACGTAATCGCCGTCGGCAACGAGCCAAGTGGCAATTTCTACTTCTGAGATCGATTCTCCCGGACTCGGGACCTTCATTTCTAATAGTGACATACGGTTCTATTTTAAGCTTACTTTGCGTAGGCAAAGAGGTCGGTGAACAATTTTTTAAGACGAATTTCGTGTAATTTTTTGGATCCTTCGGCACTAGCAGCGCTGGCCGGACGGCAAATGCCCACAAGTGGCAGATGGCGCATATTCATGGCCATGTGCATCCAAGCGCCCATGTTGGCAGGTTCTTCTTGGGCCCACAAGATGTTTTTGGCTTTGTATTTCGCTAAAATGGCATCGATTTGTGCGGCTGGCAGCGGGTAGAGTTGTTCTACGCGCACAAAAGCCATGTTTTTGACGCCGAGTTCGGCTGCTTTTACTTTCATTTCGTAGTAAAACTTACCGCTACACAATACAACCGTATCGATGTTTTTAGCAACAGCTGTTGGGTCGTCTAGTACTTCTTGGAAGCTACCTTTGGCCATTTCGTCTAGGCTAGAGGTTGCATCTGGGTAGCGCAAAAGCATTTTTGGAGAGAACACCACGAGTGGTTTGCGGAAGTCGCGCTTGATTTGGCGGCGCAATAAATGGAAGTGATTGGCAGGCGTGGACGTATTGACAATTTGCATGTTGAGGTCTGCACATTGTTGTAAAAAGCGCTCCATGCGGCCGCTAGAGTGCTCGGCACCCTGACCTTCATAGCCGTGTGGCAACAACATGACCAAACCACTTTGGGTAGCCCATTTGTCTTCGCCGGCAGAAATGAATTGGTCAACCATAATTTGAGCGCCATTGAAGAAATCGCCGAATTGTGCTTCCCAAATGGTCAGGCCCGACGGATTCGCTAAGGAGTAGCCATATTCAAAACCAAGCACACCGTATTCCGATAAATGCGAGTTGTAAATGGTGAAAGGCGCTTGCTTTTCTTGAAGCGCGTTGAGCGTGAGTACTTCTTCTTCGGTGTCTTCGGTCTTGACTACTGCGTGGCGGTGCGAGAACGTGCCGCGCTCGACGTCTTGCCCGGAGATGCGCACGGCGTGCCCTTCGGCTAAGAGGGTGGCGTAGGCCAACATTTCGGCCGAACCCCAATCTAACTTATCGTTTTCGATAGCAGCTAGACGATCTTCGAAGATTTTAGCAATTTTTCTAAAGTATTTTTTGCCTTCAGGAAGGGTGGCTAGTTTGCGGCCAAGCGTTAAAAGTTCTTTTTTAGCAATGCCTGTGGTAGGCGACTTTTCGAAGTCTTGTGCGGTGCCGTGGCGGTAGTCTTTCCAAGTGAGGCTTAAGAAATCGTACACTAAAGCTTTGTCGCGGCTTCTGGATTGCTCGTATTCGTCTTCCAAGAATTGCTGATAAACTTGCTCAATTTGTTTGGCTTCTTCGGCAGAAAGCAGGGCTTCGCGTTGCAATTGTTCCAAATAGATTTCTCTTGGGTTTGGATGCTTAGCGATGATGTTGTAGAGCTTAGGCTGCGTGAATTTTGGTTCGTCGCCTTCGTTGTGGCCGTATTTGCGGTAGCACAGGAGGTCGATGAAGATGTCGCGGTGAAAAGCCTGGCGGTATTCCATAGCAATTTCAATGGTGGTTACCACTGCCTCGATGTCGTCTCCGTTGACATGGAAAACCGGACAAAGTGTTGTTTTGGCAACGTCTGTACAATAGGTAGAGGTACGGCCGTCGAGGTAGTTGGTGGTAAAGCCAACTTGGTTGTTGACGACAATATGAATGGTTCCGCCGGTTCTGTAGCCGTCTAGGCCTGCCATCTGAATGGTTTCATAGACAATTCCTTGACCCGCAACTGCTGCGTCGCCGTGAATGAGCACCGGGCAAACTTTGTCTTCGGTGTTGTAAACGTGGTCAATTTTGGCACGGGCAATGCCTTCTACAACAGTGTTGACAGCCTCGAGGTGGGAAGGGTTTGGCGCTAAAGTAAGGCCAATTTGCTGTCCGTTCTCTAAGGAAATGTGAGAGGTAAACCCTTGGTGGTACTTGACGTCGCCGTCAAAAGTAGTTTCGTAATCAAATTCTTTGCCTTCAAATTCTCTGAAGATATCGCGCGGGCGCTTTTCAAAGATATTGGCGAGTGTGTTCAAGCGGCCGCGGTGTGCCATACCCATTACGAAGTATTCTACGCCTAAAGCTGCGCCTTTGTGAACCAAAGTATCGAGTGCAGGAATAAGTCCTTCGCCTCCTTCGATAGAAAAGCGCTTTTGTCCTACGAATTTCTTACCTAAGAAAGCCTCAAAGCCCGTTGCTTGGTTGAGTTTCTCGTAGATTTTTTTCTTGCGTTTTGGATCAAAAACAGGACGGTTACTGAGTTCTATTTTGTTGCGAAACCAATCGATGCGTTCTGGATCGCGCATGTACATGTACTCAATGCCGATAGATTGGCAGTAAGTGAGTTCGAGGTGTGCAATGATGTCGGCAAGTTTAGCTGCGCCGATACCAATTTGTTCGCCCGCCTGAAAAACTTCATTGAGGTCTTGGTCTGTCAAACCAAAATGTGTGATATCTAAAGTAGGGGTGTGCTTGCGGCGCTCTCTAACCGGATTGGTTTTCGTAAAGAGGTGTCCGCGTGTGCGGTAGCCATTGATAAGGTTAATGACTTTGAATTCTTTGACGAAGTTTTCAGGAATACTGCCGCCTGGCTCATAGCTGGTTTGGGCAAATTCGAAGCCTTCAAAAAATTTAGCCCAGCTGTGGTCTACACTTGTGGGGTCTTGACGGTATTGTTGGTAGAGGTGTTCAATGGCATTCACATCTGCGTTGCCAACGTAAGAAACTTTATCCATGGTAGCTTTTAAATACAAGACAAATTTACACAGACTTTAGGCTGAATGTTAGGTTTTGATGACGTTAGTATGAAGTCAAAATAAAGGTGCAGAACAAAGCCCATATTTGGATGTTTGACGTGTATGCCTACACCTATTTGCTTGGTCTTTCCGCAGCAGCTTTTCGAGCAGCATCCTGCGTTAGCAGCGGTTTCCACCTTTTGGTTGCTCGAAGACGACTTGTTCTTTCTGCAACTCCCTTTTCACCGCAAAAAGCTCGCGTTTCATCGGGCCTCAATGAGTTACTACGCAGAAAATTTGCGGAGTAATGGAAAGGATGTGCATTATTTCAAACACAATGAATCGCAATTGAGCGCTATTTTTGAAAAACTAAAGCAATGTGCAAGCCAAGTTCATGTCGTTGACCCCACAGACTACCTTTTAGAGAAAAGAATTCGGCGCTTTGCCCAGCAATATGGGCTCGAACTCATTTGGCATGACAACCCATCCTTTCTCAATTCAAGAAGCGACAACGATTTGCTACTTGGCAAACAAACACAGCGCTTCTTTTTGGCCGATTTCTACAAAAAGCAACGCTTGCGTTTGGGAATTTTATTGGAACCCGATGGTCAGCCTACGGGTGGGCGTTGGAGTTTTGATGCCGATAACAGAAAAGCTTTGCCCAAAGGACTTGTTTTACCTGAATTTCCAAACTACCGAAGCGAAGGGTCCAAAAATGCTGAAATAGACATCAAAGCCGAATTCCCGCAGCATCCTGGCGACCCCGACCTCTCTTTTTATCCAGTGACACATGAAGAAGCCAAAGCTGCACTGCACTTTTTTATTCAAAATAACCTGAGTCTGTTCGGGCCTTATCAAGATGCATTTAGCACCGCCGCGCCTTATGTTTTCCATTCCAATCTTTCTACTGCGCTGAATGCGGGCCTATTGACGCCAAAGCAAGTCATCGATGAAGTCTTGAAGCATTACCAGCAAGGAAAGGTCGCTATCGAAAGTGCAGAAGGCTTTTTAAGACAAGTTATTGGTTGGCGCGAGTTCGTGCGTGCCATATACGAGCGCGTTGGCGTGCAACAACGCAATACCAATGCGCTGCAACACCAACGGAAACTCGATTGGCAAGAACTCGGCAACTTAGCATTTCTACAGCACACCTCACAAAAGATAGAGCAACACGCCTATGCGCATCATATTGAGCGCCTCATGCTTTTAGGGAACTTCTTTTTCTTGTCCGAAATTCATCCCGACGAAGTGTATCGCTTTTTCATGAGCAACTTCATGGATGCCTATGACTGGGTCATGGTACCTAATGTCTACGGCATGAGTCAATATGCCGATGGCGGCTTAATGACCACCAAACCTTATTTTTCGGGTTCAAACTACCTTAAAAAACAAGGTTTCAAGATAGATACCGATGGCGCCGCCTTATTCGACGCGTTGTTTTGGAATTTTGTCGACAAACACCAGGAAAGCTTGCGCAAAAACATGCGCACTGCACAAATGGTGGCCAATTGGAACCGGATGTTGCCACCAAAAAAAACGGCCCATTTAGAACGGGCCGCTTTGTATTTTCAAAAAGGAATGGACTCCTTATAGTTTGATCACGCGTTGCGTGTATTTGTATCCGTTTTGAACAATTCTCACTTGATACATGCCTGCTTTTAAGCCTGCAATTTGGAAGCTATTGATGCCATCTTGAATTTTATTCAATTCTTGAATTTGCTTGCCATTGATATCGAGAATAGCAATGCTGCTGACGTTTTCGAGGTCTTTTAAATCGACGTACAACACTTCATTGGCGGGGTTCGGATATACCTGAACCTGAGCTAACGGGTTGTCGTTGAGGCCAGCGCCAGATGTAATGTTGATGCTGTAGTCTTCGGTTTCACCATAAGAAGCCGGGCCACAAGGATTAATAGCGCCATCTGGTAGGTAAGAAATGCGAACGCGCATGCGCACGGTACCGGTATAAGAAGCCAAAGGAATGGTCACATTGAAGGTGTTGGTCCAGCCGGCAGCAACCAAAACGTAAGCTACTTGCTCGCCTGCGTCGTTGAAATCGAAATCGTTATTGAAGTCGATCCAGGCCGCGATTTCGTCGTTGGTGTAGGCCGACGCTTGCGTGTTGTTGACAATTGCAGGTGTAATGGTGAGGGTGTAGGCTGTTCCTTGCGCTACTGAGGTGCTTGTTCCGGTGAAGTCAGTGTAGCCGTTGTTGCCGCAAGCAGAAGTATTGTTAATGGTATTGAAGCTAACGGTGTTGATGTATTCATCGCACACAGCGCTTGCCGTACATGGGCCAGTAACTTGTGCTACCACAATGTAGTTGTTTTTGGTTTCTACATCCGACCCTTGCGCATTTGTTGCGGTCAGGCTGATCGTATATTGTCCAACAGTATTGAAAGTAATTTGCGGATTTTGAGTAGTTGCAGAAGAACCACCAGCATAACTCCAACCTGTTGTTGGGGTTACTGACCACGCCCAAGACGTTGGCAAGCCTGTCGATAAATCTGTGAAACTCACGGTTGTGCCCGGTGTAATGGATGTTGCACTCGCCGTAAAGTTAGCTGTAGGCGCCACAGGAGTAGTGGGCGTACATGGGTCGGCAGAACCGCCAAAAATCAATACATTGAGGTTCGCAGGATCTAGCCAAGGCTTTAATTGCTCAACGGTTGTTGTGCCGTTGTTGGTCCAGTGGAAAGCCATTTTGCCGTACTGATCTGGTGCGTTCAAGGCCGTACAATAAGAGCTTCCGCCAGTGAGGGTGCCGATGATGTTTCCACTAGCAGCGTCAAATAATGGTGAGCCAGACGAGCCACCTTCGGTGACGCCGTGTCCGTTGGCATTGGCCGTCCAGGTGACACGCCAGTGTGAGCCCGTTGCGGAGCCCCATTGGGTAGAAACCGTATTGCCATTGAAAGTGGAGATTTTTTTGATATCTCCGGCAGGGTGGTGGATACTTGCTCCGCCAGTGGTAGGAGTTGGGCTCGCGTTCCAGCCGTTCCAATAGGCATTGAAATTCGCCGACTTCAGGTTGTTGATGACTGTATTTTCGTTGTTGGCGTTGCCTAGTTTGACGAGCAAGAAGTCAGAGCCAGAGTTGCCTCCGCCATCGGCTGAATCGGCGATGCGCAAACAGCCGGTCACGAAGTTGCTCGCGAGGGTGCCAACTGTAGTTGGGTTGGTACAAGCTGTTGCTTCATAACGAAAATAGAATTTCCATTGGTTCATGT
>CANHSA010000054.1 GCA_947463345.1 Flavobacteriales bacterium | reverse complement strand
GAAAGCGCGGTAGTGGGTTATCCGCACGACATCAAGGGCCAGGGCATATTCGCATACGTAATTATTGAAAGTGAAAATCAGGATTTTGGGACTCTTCAAAAAGAAATCATCCAAAAAGTGAATGAAGTGATTGGTCCAATTGCCAAACCAGATCAGATCTTGTTTGTGCCGGGCTTACCCAAAACCCGCAGTGGCAAAATCATGCGCCGCATCTTGCGTAAAATTGCCGAGGGCGACACCAGTAATTTAGGTGATACCAGTACGCTACTCGACCCGAGTTTGGTGGATCAAATTGTGGGTTTGGTAAAGTAGATCTTAAAAAAGCTCAGCCTACTGCGCTACTTCTTCTGAAAGTCTTTTGTAGTGTTCATACAACTCGCGCTGTGCATGAAAAGGCGGCAGGTTGCGTTTGGAATATGCATTTTTGTAGTCTGCAGAAATGCTTCTGGCTTTGACGCTACCTTTCAATTGGTATTCAAAAATGAGGTCGATTTGTTGCTGAATAGCGGGGTCTTTGAGAATGGTGCCGACCTCCACGCGTTGGTCCAAATTGCGTTCCATCCAGTCGGCACTCGAGATGAAATACTCGGGCTTGCCGTTGTTGCTGAAAATAAAGAAGCGCGCGTGTTCTAAATAGCGGTCCACGATGCTAATTGCGGTGATGTTGTCGCTGAGGCCTTTGACACCTGGTTTGAGGCAACAAATGCCGCGAATGATGAGTTCGATTTTCACACCTGCTTTACTTGCTGCGTAAAGTTTGTCTATCATTTTGATATCCGTAAGGTTATTGAACTTCAGGCGAATATGCGCAGGTTTTTTGGCCTTAGCAAACTTGATTTCTCTTTCAATCAAGGCCATTAATTTGCGGCGCGTATTGAAAGGCGAGACCAATAAGTGCCTGAAGGCGTGTCGTTCTAAGTTGTTTTCGAGCATGCCAAACACACGGCTCACTTCCAATGATATTTCTTTGTCGGCGGTAAGCAAGCCAAGATCGGTGTAGATACCTGCCGTAGCTTCATTGAAATTACCTGTTCCGATATAAGTGATGTAAGAGATTTTCCCTTCCGAGCTGCGTTTGATTTGCAACAGCTTCGAGTGTACCTTTAGGTTTTGTAGACCGTAAATGACGTTAGCGCCGTATTCTTTGAGGCGGTTGCTCCACCAAAGGTTGTTTTCTTCATCAAAGCGTGCTTGTAGTTCAAAAATAACCGTGACCTGCTTGCCATTGAAAATACAAGCGAGTAGGGCGTTCATGACCTCAGAATTCTTGGCCACGCGGTAAATATTGATCTTAATTTCCTTCACCTTGGCATCGAGGCTTGCTTCGCGCAGTAAATCGACAACATGGTCAAATTGCTGATACGGGAAATGCAATAAAACATCCTTGGTATTGATTTTAGAAATCAGGCTTTTGCAATTCATGAAGTCGGGGTGCGGCGACGGAATTTGCGGCTGGAAACGGTAGCTAGTGTTTCCAAAATCAGGGAAGCGAATGAAGTCTTTGAAGTTGTGGTAGCGTCCACCAGGAATGGTATTGACGCCTTTTTTGAGGTTGAGTTGCTGCAACAAGAACAACAAGAGGTCATTGGGCATTTGCGTATCGTATACAAAGCGAACGGGTTGTCCTTTTTTGCGTTGCTTCAAGCTTTTTTCGATTTTTTCGAAGAAAGACAGCGAGAGGTCGTCGTCGAGGTCGAGTTCGGCATCGCGCGTAAATTTGAAGGTATATGCTTCAATTTGCTCGGCTTGGTACACCGCAAAAATCTCGTTTAAATAAAGCCTAATGATGTCGTCAATGAGAATAACATTGGTTTGCTCGCCTTTGCGCAAGATAAAAAAGCGGCTATACTCGGTCGGGATCTGAATGAGTGCATAGCGCACTTTGGTTTTGCTGACAATTTTGACCCCAAGGTAAATGGAATAGTCTCGGAGTTTAGGAAGCGGTCTTTTTTTGTCGAGCAAGATCGGGAAAATCGCATGCTTGAGCTGCTCGTGGAAAAAATCGTCGAGTTCTTTTAATTCGAGGGTTGTGCAGGCGCTTTCGTCGATGAAATGGATGTTGTCCTTCTGAAATTCGGCTTTGATTTGTTCATAGGCGTTTTCAAAGAGTTGCTGTTGCTTGAGCACCACCTTTCTGATTTCAATATAGAGGTCTTCAGCCGTACCTTTGAAACCTTGCACTTTTTCGTTTTTGACTTCAATAATACGCTTGAGGTTGGCCACGCGCACCCTGAAAAATTCATCAAGGTTATTGGAGTAAATGCCTAAGAAGCGTATGCGCTCGGTGAGTGGAACAGTTGGATCCATGGCTTCTTGCAGGACGCGTTCATTAAAAGAAAGCCAGCTGAGTTCTCTATTGATCAAATTCATATTACAAAGAAAGCCTTGCCGAGAGAATCAGCAAGGCTTTTTGTATTAATTAATAGTTAAACTTCTTTATCATCTTTACATAAATATTTTACTTGCGTTTTTCGCAACAGCAATAGATATAACTGCAAACATCAATTTGCTGTATTTTATAGAAATGCGCATTTTTAACAAATGAAATGGGCCATTCATAGTTCCGTGCTGATCAAATTCTTATTTATTCTTGCGACTATTTCTTTGGTAGGCGTGGGGCAACTCGTGGTGCAACAAACAACTTGGATGCCTGCACTCGCCACCCAATACATGGCCTTCTTGGGCACTTGGCTGCTTTATATTTTTGATTGGCGCGCGCCGTTTAAAAAAGGTGCGCAGCGCGTTTTTATCCTTCAAGCCCTGATTTTAGGATTTTTTGCTCTTCCTTATCTCACTTTTTTTCAGTGGTCTGTTATTGGTTTGATCGCTTTTTTAAGTGCCCTTTACCAAGTGCAGCTCCCTTTTGTGAAGCTTCAATTTCAGCTCAAGAAACGCTTACTCGTCAAGAATATCCTCATTGGGCTGTCTTGGGCTGCGCTTATTCCGCTTGGTGCGGGTCATTTGATGACGACCGAAATTCAGTTTCTATTTTGGTTTATGGCCGTTCAGGTGGGCTATGGTAGTGTCATCCGCGACATCACAGACATCGCACACGACCAAAAGCACCAACTTCAAACTTTGCCCATCATTTTTGGTGTGTCCAAAACCATTCGGATACTTCAACTCGTCAACTGGATTTCTTTTTTACTCGCCTGTTATTTTGCACAGGAACCCCACTTTCAATGGATATACGCTGTGGCTTTGCTTGTGATTTGTTACAAATCGCTGCTGCTTTACAAAGTCAAACAAAATCAAAGTGCAAAACTTTGGACACAATACCTCAATATTTCCACATGTATGTTGATATTTATACTGACGTACTTTTTATCTTAATTACATGAAAGTGGACCCGCAAATACTCGCCTTACTGATTCTGATTTGTAGTTCCGTTTTTGTCGTGGCGTGGACTTTCGATGCTTATACGCATGCAGGTATTGCCCGTCAAGACATTTCCGACCAAGAATTAAAGACGCACCGCATCCTGATCTTGAGTTCGGGTATGTTGCAGTTCACTTTATTGTTGTTTTATTGGTTTGACTATGAGGTCTTGCCCTTTTTTATCGCCATTTTGCTGACGCGTACCGTTCATGAAATTATAGATGAAGTCAAATACCATCAGGAGCGCTGTACCTTTTTTGAAACTGTCTTGCACTTTGTGATGTGGGTCAGTATACTCAGCCAGATTGGCTTTTTATTTTATTGGGGCTTTTTCTTCCATTACCAAGGACTAGCAACTTTGCCCTTACTGTATGTTGTTTGGGGCCTACTGTTGGTGGTGTTGATGGGCTTGATTGGCCTCAAGGAGTGGTTTTTGGGTCTTGAAAAAAAGTAGCACCAAAACAGGTAGCAGTAATAGATCCGAGATGAGCGCAATAAATAACGTGATGCTGATCAAGACACCCATGTAGAACGAGCCCATAAAAGTGGAGAAAATCAAAAGCGAAAAGCCGCAGCACAAAATCAGACTCGACAAAATCATGGCTTTGCCGCGTGCAAGGTAGGCATTCTTTAGCGCCATGCGGTGGCTGAGTCCTTTGGCCATTTCTATTCTGAACTTGCCTAACAAATGGATGGTGTCGTCGTAGGCAATGCCAAACGCAATTGTAAAAATAACGGCCGTACTGGTCTTGAGTTCGATGCCCAATACACCCATTAAACCGCCTACCACCAATAAAGGAATCAGGTTTGGAATCATGCTGATGAGCATCATGCGCACAGAACGGTACACCCAACCCATGATCAGTGCAATAAGGATGACCGAAAAGATCAGTCCCTCCACCAGGCTACTCGAAATAAAACGGATATTGCGGTCGAGTAGGTGGGCAGCGCCCGTGATGCGGTATTCAACCTTGCCGTGCAAAGGCAACTTTTTGCAAAAACGCTTGAAGGCTTTGTTTTTCTGAGCAATTGGCGCACTTCCGATGTCGGGTAAATTGCCATGCATGCGGCTAAAACGCTCTGTTGAATCAAGAATGGTGCGGATAAATTCTCCTTTTTCGAGCATGCGCAAGTTGCGCCTGTATAATTTTATCTTGGAACGAGAGGTGGGGAGTGTATAGAATTCTTTTCTACCTTGATGTGCTGCACGATTCATGATGCGCAGGCTCTGCACTAAGGAATTCTTGATTTCAGCACCATACTTTTTTTCGAGATACGCTTCCACTGTTGCGAGTTCTTGTAGTACTTCGGTGTCCCAAATTTGCAAGTTCGGATCATTAATGGCTATTGAGACATCAAAAGGCCTGATGCCACCATAATGTTGATCGATAAAACGAAAATCTTTTTTGAGCTGTTCTTTGGGATGGAGGTCGTCCATGATCAGGTTATTGGTCTGGATATGTAAGGTCCAGAACAAACCCCAAATGGCGGTTATTAGACTTCCGATTAATACCGTTTTTCTCTTGCGAATCAGCCACTGAAACAGAAAGCGCAAGAGGCGATTCCAAAAGGGTGCTTCTTTTTGCTGGTGAATGTATTTCGGGATAGGAAATACGAGAAATAAGATGGGCAGCAGAAACATTGTAAAGAAATAGGCGAGGAGGGTGCCGATGCCCGCAACAACGCCAAAAACCTGAACGGGAATGACCTTTACAAAGTAAAGACTGCCAAAGCCAATAGCGGTGGTGATAGAAGTCAGAAAAGCCGAAAACGCAATTTCTTTGTAAGTGACGCGCACGGCTTCTTCTTTGGTGAGCCCTTCGCGAATGCCTTGCAAAAACCGGCTCACAATATAGATTACATCGGCCATGGCCACTACAAAAAGAATGGTAGGTAGGGTGATCAACAAAATATTGATAGGTTCATTGGCCATCGACATGCCGCCCAAGAGCCATAAGGTAGCCATTGCAATGACCGACATCGGGACAACAACACCCCAAATAGATCGGAAAGTCAGGTATAAAAAGGCAATGATCAATAGGGCACTCAAAACCAAAAAGAACACCATTTCTTGCATCATGCGGTCTACATATACCTTTTGCCCATGGGTGCGGCCCGTAAGGTGTACGCCGTTAAAATGATGTTTGGAGAGTTGCTGTTGCAGGGCTGCCAACATGCGGTCCGATTGCTTTCTTTGGATGAAATCTTGGTGTCTGATAAAAATGCACACCGATTGTGCATCTTTGGCTACCAACGTATTTTGCAATTCTGGTGTTTGGGCAATGCGCTTGGCATCTGAAGAGAGAAGCTGCGTTTTGAAATGAATATAGGGATCGAAAATCAAGCCGCCAAAAGCGTAAATTTTGGCTTCTTTGGCATTGGTAATGGCAACAACCCTTTGGATGTAAGGCACTTTTGTTTCGATATCGAGGCGCAACTGCTCAATTTTTTTCAGGAAATCGAGGTGGTAAATACCCTTTTTGTGCTCGATAGCCAACAATAGAAAGTCGTTGTCTGATTCAAAACGCGCCCGGTGGGCATGGTAAAACTGTGTTTGCGGGTCGTGGTTTGGAAAGAATTTCTCGAAGTTGTAATCGAAACGCAATTGGCGCAAGGCAGCAAAAAAGAAAAGGGAAAGCAGTATGGTAAGGCTCAAGGCAATCCAGGCCCAGGCCTTTGCTGGCATTGCTTTGATGCGATGGAATAGCGGAGCAAACATTGGAACACGAAGGTACTTGAAAAAGCAGAAATAAAAAAAGCCAATCAAACGATTGGCTTTTTGTGGGGGTTGACGGGTTCGAACCGCCGACCCTCTGCTTGTAAGGCAGATGCTCTGAACCAGCTGAGCTAAACCCCCTTTTGTATTACGAGTGCAAAGATATAAAAGATTTTAATTACCAAAAGAAAAAAAGCGCTTTTTTTCAAATTTAGCTTTAGTAGCTTCACAATCAAAACGTTGCAAGTTGAAACAATTTCAAGATCTTTTCGTATACTTGGCCTATGCTTCAAAGCAAACTCCGTTTATTATTGCTTTTTGTTGGGTTCGGCGTGCTCTTCCAAGGCTGCGATTTTAGATCGCGCAAACAGGAAATGCGCAAAGATTGGGCTCAAATCAAAGCATCCGGAAAACTCACTTTACTTACTGAAAACACAACGCTCTCCTTTTTTGAATTCAAAGGGAAGCGCATGGGTTTTGAGTATGAAATTCTCGATACTTTTTGCAAGGCCAATCACCTCAAATTAGAAGTGAAAGTTTTGAATAAACTCAGTGATTTCGCGCGTTTACTCCGAAAAGGTGAGGGCGATGTCGTTGCAGCCAACCTGCCAATCGCCCTGCGCCAAGAAAAGTACTTTCAGTATTCTTTGCCTTATTACCAAACCTATCAGGTGTTGGTTCAGCGCAAATCAGATTCCATCATTTCAGAACCAGCCTACCTCGCTGGTAAAACCGTTTACATCCGCAAGAATTCAGCCTATGAAAAGCGCTTGTTTGCCCTACAAGACGAAATAGGTGCTGCCATAGACATCCGATATCAAAATACTTCGCCGTTGACCGAAGACTTAATTGAGGAGGTGGTGAATGGCCGTATTTCTTACACACTAGCCCATGAAAATCAGGCGAGAGTGGCCAAAGACATGCATCCAAATTTAGATATCGCTACCCGCATGTCTTTTGAACAGCGCATTGCCTTTGCACTCCGACCTAAAAGCAAAGTATTAAAGCAAAAGCTAGATGCATTTTTACAAGTGTATTTGGCCTCTGAGGCATATACACTACTGAAGAAAAGATACTTTGACTACATCGCTTCAACGCCAACCGAATTCTTTCTTACGCCAAAAGGAGCGCTTTCACCATTTGATGCTTTCTTCAAAAAAGCAGCCCAAAAATACAACTGGGATTGGAAAATACTTGCTGCAATTGCCTATAAAGAATCTAGGTTCAATCCGAATGCCAGAGGTTTTGGAGGCGCATACGGCATGATGCAATTTATGCCTAATACGGGGCCTCAGTTTGGAGTGTTGCCAGATTCTAGTCCTGAAACCCAAATCAATGGCGGTATGCGCTATTTAAATTCGGTCAGTAAGCGCTGGGCTGCCATTAGCGACGAGCAAATTCGCTTGCAATTTATCTTAGCTTCCTACAACGCAGGTATGTGTCATATTGAAGATGCGCAGCGTTTGGCGAGGGCAGCAGGTCTGAATCCAAATGTCTGGGACGACAACGTCGCACTCATGGTGAAGAAACTAGATGAGCCTGCATTTTATCGCTCCGAGTTAGTGCGCTGCGGTGCTTACAGGGGCAAGGCTACGTCTTATGTGGCCACTGTAATGAGTATTTATTCGCGTTGGAAATAAATGCCGGACAAACAAATCTTTGTTGTTCAAGGACCCACTGCATCTGGAAAAACCAGTTTAGCAATTGCCCTAGCACAGCATTATCATACCGAAATCATTTCTTTTGATTCCAGGCAGTTCTATAAGGAACTTGCTATAGGAGTGGCGCGGCCTACGCTAGAGGAACTCCAGCATGTCAAACATCATTTTATAGCGAGTCATGCGGTACAAGCGCCTTTAAATGCAGCGCAATTTGCAGCGGAAGCTCAACCTATTTTAGATCGCTTGCTTCAAGAGAGGGGCGCAGTGGTTTTAGTGGGTGGCTCATCTTTATTTGCAGATGCTTTGCTATTAGGGCTCGATCCTTTGCCGCATGATCCTGTTGTTCAGGCAAAATGGCAAGATTTATATGAGCAAGAAGGCATAGAGGTCCTTCAAAAAGCGCTGCAAGCCAAAGACCCCGATTTTTACCAAGAGGTCGATGTCATGAATCCGCTGCGCTTGATCCGTGGCTTAGAAATCAACGAACTTACCGGTAAATTAAATCTTGAATTGCGCAAAGGAATGAAGTCGGACCCTCATAACCTTCAAAGATTTTATATCAATTGGCCGCGTCATGAATTGTACGAGAGAATCAATCGGCGCGTAGATCAAATGGTAATGGAAGGATTAGAACAAGAAGCGGCGTCATTCTACCCTCAGTTTCAAAAGTTAAAAGCACTGCAAACTGTTGGTTACCAAGAGTTTTTTACTTATTTCGAAGGAGCCTGTGACAAGGAATTGGCCATCGATAAAATCAAACAGCATTCTAGGAACTACGCCAAGCGCCAGCTAACTTGGCTGTCAAGATATGCCCAAATCATGGCCCTCGATCCAAAATCTGAACTATCTTTGTTTGCACAAGCGCGGCAGCAAATTGGTTAAAGAAATGTTAAAAAGCTAAAGCGAAGCCTTAAATCAAGCATTTTCGTAACAAACAACGCCTTATGAAACATCTATTGCTCGTCCTTTCCTTCTTCTTTCTTCAGCAAGCAAGTGCTCAAAAAATTCGCTTAAAAGTTGAAGATCAAAAAGATACAACAGTTTACTTAATCAAATACTTCGGTTCAAAGTTATTCTATGCCGATACCGCCCAGATGAAAAACGGCGAGGTTGTTTTTGACGGAACAAAACAAAAACCAGGTATTGTCGGCTTATTTTTGCCAGGGCAGCGCTATTTTGAATTCGTCTACAACAACGAAGAAATCCAACTTGAAACCAAAGGCCCGGACTTCATGGCCAATATGGTCATCAAGAAATCCGAAGAAAATAAAGTGTTTATTCCTTACGTGAAGTTCATCAGCAGTAAGAAAGGTGAAATCAACAAGCTTGCAGAACAGCGCGCTAAATTGAAGCCTGAAGATGCTGAATACACCACCTTAACCACACAGATAGACCTTCTCAATAAGGAAGTGGAGAAGTATCAAGCTGACCTCGTGAGTCAAAATCCTGGCAAGTTGGTCGCTAAAATTGTCTTGATGTCAACTGAGGTAGTGGTTCCTGAGCCGCCAAAAGATGCCAACGGCAAGTTGTTAGATTCGAACTTTCGCTACAAATACTATTTTGCCCACTACTGGGACAACGTCGACATGAAAGCCGATGCGTTGGTGAACAACCCTATTTTTGCTAACAAACTCGAGTTTTACTTCGGAAAGCAAATGATGATCCAGCACTGGGATACCATCATCAAGTATGCCTTCCAGTTTTGCGATGCGCTCGACCCTAAATCCAGGATGTATGAATATGCCGTGGGCTGGATTGCCTCGACCTATGGTAAAAGTGAAATCATGGGCATGGACAAAGTTTATTACTATATGCTCAAGCGTTACTTCTGTACCAAAGACGCCAGCGGTAAGTCACCAGCATTTTGGGTAGCCGAAGACAAATTCGAGGACCTCTGTGAAAACCTCGACAACAAAATGAACACCGTTATGGGGATCAAGCCACCCAATCTTATCATGCGCGACACCTCCGATACCAAATGGCTCGATTTCTACAGCCTTACCTCAGAATACACCATTCTTTATTTCTGGGACCCTGAATGTGGCCATTGCAAAAAGGTGACACCCAAAATTCAGACGCTTTACACCGAAAAATGGAAGGCGCGCAACATCGAAGTATTTGCCGTAGGTAAAGGTGTTGGAAAAGATTTTGAAGCCTGGAAAAAGTACATCCGCGACAGCAAGCTCACGTTCATCAACGTGGCCGTCACTAACAGCATCTACGAAATTGCCAAATCGACACCAGAAAAATTAGTGCCGTTGTATCCGGGCGAGAAGGGTAAGCCAACAACTTTGCAGAGCCTCAATTACCAACAAACCTACGATATCTACTCTACGCCAAAGGTTTTCGTTTTGGACAAAGACAAGAAGATCATTGCCAAAAACCTTTCGGTTTCACAATTAGAGGACATGCTCGATAAACTCCAGAACAAATCGGACGCTCCCAAATTATTCCCGCCTGATCCAGAAGAGGACGAGCACATGCAAAAAGACTAAATGACGCAAAATCACCTTTCCTCGACCTTAGAAAGTCAACAAAATTGGTTAATTACCACTCATAAAGGCCCTGACGGCGATGCAGTAGGAAGTGTTGTTGCCTGGGCGGCCTATGCCAAACGCTGCAATAAGAACTACCTTATTTTGTTTCCAGATCAACCGGCGGCTTATTTGTGTCCTTTTCTTGACGCTTTCAATTGGGAAGTATTCGATGTCAACAAAGCCTATCATTTTGATTTGCTTTTTGCCCTAGACTACAACGCGCCAAGTAGAGTAGGGCAAGACATGTCAGCTTTTGTAGCTAATTTCCCTGCGGTAAAGGTCATGATGGATCATCATCCAGGGCCCGAAGATTTCTGTCAAATTACCGTATCGAACCCTAAAGCTTGTTCTACAACTGAGGTCATTTATCAGACGCTTGAAACGCTCGGGCAACTCGATCAAATTGATCTTGCTGTAGCCAAAGGGCTTTATCTTGGATTACTCACCGATACGGGTTCTTTTCGCTTTCCGTCGGTTTCGGCCCAAACACACAAAATGGCGGCGCATTTACTCGAACTCGGTTTGGAGCACCACCTGATCCACGAAGCAATTTTTGATGTCAATAGTGTAACGCGTTTGCAATTGAGAGGTTATGCTATCGCGGAAAAACTACAGTTGTATCCAAATTACCGCATTGGCATCATGAGTTTGAGCAAAGAAGATTTAAAGCGTTTTGACTACCAAAAAGGCGATGCCGAAGGTTTGGTCAATGTCATTTTATCCATAGAAGGCTATGACCTCGGTGTTTTTCTGATGGAAACCGAAGAGGGCGTGAAACTATCATTTCGATCCAAAGGGCAGCGCTATGTAAATACATTTGCACAAGCGCATTTCAATGGGGGTGGTCACCAATATGCGGCCGGTGGTTTTTTAGCTGCCGATTTGAATACAACCCTCGCCAAATTAGAATCTTTACTCGTTCAAATGTAGTCGATGCAAAAGTCAGTACTTTACTTAGGGTATTTACTTACAGTTTTGGTGCTGTTGGCTTGCAGAAGACCTGCACCACCGGCTGCACGCCAACAAAAGTGGGGTGCTTCTCATTCCGTCGATTTCAATAGAGAGCTGAGCGTTCGCGAAAACCTCAAAATCAATACATTTTTAGCGCATTACACCCAGTTGCACATGCAAGAAACCAGTTCAGGTTTGCGCT
>CANHSA010000053.1 GCA_947463345.1 Flavobacteriales bacterium | reverse complement strand
CAAGGCGAATTCATGAGCGAAAACGGCTTATTAACAGCCGAGCTCAACCAACAACTCTCCGACAAAAAAGCGGCGCAAGCACTTTTAGCAGAAGCACAAAACGCCAAATTCAGCGTTGAAGATGTGCAACAAAAACCCGCAACCAAAACACCAGCAGCTCCGTTTACAACCTCCACACTTCAACAAGAAGCCAGTCTTAAAATCGGGTTTTCGGTGAGCAAAACCATGAGTGTTGCCCAAAGACTTTACGAAGCAGGGCACATCACTTACATGCGTACCGACTCCGTCAATTTATCGCAAACCGCTATTGATGCGGCGCAAATTGCCATTACAGATCTTTACGGAGCTAACTACTCCAAACCAACGAAATACAGCACCAAAAGTGCAGGCGCACAAGAAGCCCACGAAGCCATTCGTCCTACTGACTTCACCAAGCCAAGTATCAATGCAGAACGCGACGAACAACGCTTGTACGAACTCATTTGGAAACGCGGTATCGCCAGCCAAATGGCCCATGCCCAACTCGAAAGAACAACCATTAAAATCAGTGGCCTCAGCACACCCTATTATTTCCAAGCTAAAGGTGAGGTCTTGATCTTCGACGGATTTTTAAAAGTGTATTTAGCGACCAATCTCGACGACGACGCTGAAGAAGGCAACGAAACCGAAGGCTTGCTTCCGAAAGTAACCGTTGGCGCACCACTGACCTTACAACAAAGTACCGCTACTGAGCGTTTTAGCCGACCGCCATCGCGTTATGTCGAGGCTTCGTTAGTGAAGAAACTCGAGGAGCTTGGTATTGGTCGTCCGTCTACTTACGCACCAACAATTTCTACCATTCAAAAGAGAAATTACGTCGAAAAACAAGAACGCGAAGGCGCAATTCGCACCTATGCACAGCTGATCTTAAATCAAGACGGCGTTCAGGAAATCGAAAAATCTGAAACCACAGGTAAAGAAAAAAACAAGCTCTCGCCTACCGATATCGGTATTGTCGTGACCGACTTTTTAGTTGACAATTTTGAGCAAATTCTCGATTATCAATTTACAGCCAAAGTAGAAGCCTCTTTTGATGAAATCGCCAATGGCCAACTCAACTGGACCGATATGCTCCAGTCTTTTTACGGCCCTTTTCATTCGACAGTAGAAAACACACTCGAACACTCGGAACGTGCTACGGGAGAACGCGAGCTCGGTACCGACCCTAAAAGCGGTCGCAAGATCATTGCCCGCATTGGCCGTTTTGGCCCCATGATTCAAATTGGCGACGAAAAAGCCGATGGGCTCAAACCGCAATTTGCTTCTTTGCAAGCCACGCAATCCATCAATAATATTACACTCGAAGAAGCACTCAAACTTTTTGAATTGCCAAAAGTACTTGGTGAATTCGAAGCAGAAGTGGTGAAGGTTAACATTGGTCGTTTTGGCCCTTATGTGCAAATTGGCAAGCGCTTTTGCTCCATTCCAAAAGAAGAAGACCCGATGTCAATTAGCTTGGAAAGAGCAATAGAACTCGATGCCATCAAGCGCGATGAAGCCGCAAAAGCCCTCATCAAAACCTTTGATGAAAACCCAGATGTACAATTGCTCAATGGCCGTTACGGCGCCTACCTCAAGATTGGTAAAGACAACTTTAAATTACCAAAGGACTGTAAACCAGATACTTTGAGCTTAGCGGAATGCTTAGAAATTGCGGCAAATCAGCCTGCAAAAAGTGCAAAAAAACGTCCAGTTCGAAAAAAATAACTATTATTGATTGAAAAAAATCAAATGAACGGTAGTATCAACAAAGTTATTTTAATCGGAAATTTGGGCAAAGACCCAGATGTCAGACGTTTGGAAAATGGAGCTGTTGTTGCCTCATTTCCACTTGCTACTTCAGAAATTTACACCGACAAACAAAGCGGCGAAAAAAAAGAAAGCACCGACTGGCACGATATCGTACTTTGGCGCGGCTTGGCTGAAGTAGCTGACAAATACCTGCGTAAAGGCACCAAAATTTACGTGGAAGGAAAGCTCAAGAAACGCTCCTGGACCGACAAAGAAGGCCAGACACGCTACGCTACAGAAGTAGTTGGAGACGACATCACCATTTTAAGCCGCCCTGAACAACAAGACCGCCCTTCCAATTACGGTAACGAAGGTAAACCCAATCCGCCATCACCCATGACAGGTTTGAGCGCCGCTTCCGACGACAACCTTCCCTTTTAACTTATGAACAGTTCCATAGAACCTCCGAGTCTTCGCGCATCGCTAATTGGTCTTCCTTCCCACATCAGCGATGCAAGCTACCTCTATCTGCTGATCATTATTTTGCTCCTCTTGCTATCGGCTTTTGCCTCTGGATCGGAAAGCGCTTATTTTTCGCTCAAACCCAAAGACAACGCCGCTATCAAGGAAAATCCTTCAGCACGCGCCAAACTGATCCTCAAACTGCTTGCTAAACCCCAAGAATTACTTGCTACCATACTCATTTTCAATAATTTTGTCAATGTAGGCATCGTCATTTTATCGTCATTTGTACTCAACGATATCTTTCCACCGCAAGACGGCTTTTCCCCACTCCGCTTTGTTGTTGAAGTCATTGGTATTACGCTCATCATTTTGCTATTCGGCGAGGTCATTCCGAAAATATTTGCCAACCGAAATGCCCTTAGTGTGAGTTTTCTAGCCGCATACCCCTTGCGTTTCATCAGTAAAATGCCCCCCGTTTCTTGGCTGAAACATGTCTTGGTATGGGGTACCAATTTCATTCAGAAGTTAAACAATAAAGGTGCTACCATAGATCAAAACGAACTCGAACAAGCTGTTGCCCTCACCAAAGCTGAGGCCGGTTCTGATGAAGAGCAACGCATTTTAGAGGGCATTGTACGCTTTGGACGAACAGAAGCCTCTGAAATCATGACCCCTCGGGTAGAAGTCGAGGACATCGATGCGGCCGATTCCTTTCACGACGTATTAGAAAAAATCATTGAAGTAGGCTACTCTCGGATTCCGGTTTTTGAGCAAAGCCCAGATAACATCATCGGCATTCTTTACATCAAAGATTTATTGCACCACTTAGATCAAGAAGCTACTTTCAATTGGCAACAAGTGCTCCGAAAGCCCTATTTTGTACCAGAAAACAAAAAAATAAACGACCTTTTGCAAGAATTCCGCAACATGAAAATGCACATGGCTGTGGTTGTAGATGAATATGGCGGGGCAAGCGGAATCGTTACCTTAGAGGATATACTCGAGGAAATTGTTGGCGATATCACGGACGAATTCGACGACACAGAAATTCAATATACCAAACAAGCCGAAAACATCTTCGTTTTTGAAGGCAGAACCTCGCTCAACGACCTGCTCAAAATTATTGGCGAAAAGCACGAAGAACATATTGAAGCTGCTCGTGGCGAGGCAGAAACACTTGGCGGTCTGATCATCGAAGTTGGTGGTCGGATTTTAAAAAACAATGAGTATATCCTGTTGGGGCCACTCAAATTGATCGTAGAGTCTTCGGACAAAAAACGCGTTAAATCGGTTAAAGTACAGATCCATGAAAACGAATAGTTTCCTTTTAGGCTTGTTAGTAATTTTACTTGCAACAAGCGCTTGTAACGATGCCAATCCGGTACCTAAACCAAGTACTTTTCTTCGGACAGAATTCCCCGAACATGCCTACCGCCCATATTTAAGTCCTCAAAACTTTAGTTTCAGCTTGGCCGATTTGTATATGCCTAAAACCTTTGAGCAAGCTAAAACCAATTACAGCGTTCAAGAAATAGACTTAGGTCCCTTAAACGGCACGCTTTTTCTCTACTACTTGCGCTTGCCAAGTAAAGATTCCCTTTCAGAAATCATCAATTTTGCAAACGACAAAGTAGATGAGCACAAAATAATGGCCGATAAAATCGATTTTGAACAAATCATCGAGCCTCAAAAGCGCGTCTATGGTACTTTCTTTGAACTCAAAGGAAATGTCGCCACCAATTTCCAGTTTTATCTTACCGACTCCACACAACATTTTCTGCGCGGTGAGGTCCTGCTCAATTGCAGACCCAATTACGACTCCCTGCGTCCAACACTTCAATATCTAAAAACCGACCTACAAACGCTGATCAAAAGTTTCAAATGGAACTAACAGGCAATAACAGGGTGGTCATTGCATTTGGATCCAATCTTGGGAACAAAGCAGAAAACATCAATAAGGCGATTTCCCAAATAAATCAAACCTGTGGAAAGGTGGCGCAAATCTCTTCGTTTCACCGCAGTGAGCCAATGGGCTTTGACTCGTTCAATGAATTTCTGAACGGCTGTCTTTTGTTGTTGACCGATTTATCCCCTCAAAATCTTCTCATCCAACTAAAAGAAATAGAAGTATCGATGGGACGAATCAAAACGTCTGATCACTACGAAGATCGACTTATTGACCTCGATATCATTTTATATGAAAATCTTTGTATCCAGACGCCAAATCTTCAAATTCCACACCCGAAATATCAAGAGCGGGCCTTCGTACTTGAACCTTTAATGGAGCTTGATTTGGGTTTTTCACCCTTTTGATTCCAAATTCTAGCAGCTTAATTGAAACATCTTTGCGTAAAAAAAGAGCATGTTAAATTAATTCCTTAATTTTGCAAGGAATCATAAAATTTAAACTCATGAATTTCACTCGCTTCAACGGAACCTTACTCATTGGAACTGCTGCGTTTTTTGTTGCATCTTGCGACCTCGTTAAAGACATCACCTACACAGTCAATCCCAACCCATTAGAAATGCACGGAGACTCCGTGAAAGTAAGCATTACCGTCAACGTTCCAGAAAAAGGAATTCAAAAGAAAGCCAAAGCGGAAATCACCCCTAAAATTGGTTCAACTGCAATCGGTACTTGGTACGTAAATGGTTCTAAAGTAACCGGCAACGGCACCACCATCGATTTCAAAACAGGCGGTACCGCTACCTTCGAAGAAACAATGGCTTACGACCCATCTATGGAAGCTGCCGATGTCGTGATCACTGGCAAACTCTACAAGCAAACTAAGGAAAAAGGTGCGTTGCCTGAAACCAAAATTGCCGACGCCACCATCATTACTCCTTACTTAGTAGACAAAACATTTAAGGTACTTACAGAGCAAGATGCTTTGGTTCGCCAATTTGACAAAACGACTACAGCAACCTTTAATTTTGAAAAAGGAAAGTCTGATGTCCGCGCCAACGAAATCAAAGACGCAGACATCCTTGCACTCATGGCCTGGTTACAAGCTGCCCAAACCAATCCTAAAATTAAAATCACTTCCATCGAAATCAACGGTTACGCCTCGCCAGACGGTGAAGTCGCGAAAAACGACAACCTTTCATCTGACCGTACTGTTGCAGCTCGCAAGGCGCTCACCGAGCTCATGAAAAAAGCGAAACTAACTGCTTATGCAGACACCAGCGCTTACAAACTTGCTAAATTCGGTGAAGATTTCGAAGGCTTTAAAAGTCAACTCGCTGCCACTACTTCTATTCCAGAAGCTGATAAAAATCTTTTTATCCGCATTCTTGAAATGACCAAAGACCCTGAGCAACGCGAAAAAGACATGGTCAATCTTGGTAAAGCCTACACCGAACTTGAGCGCGATGTCTTCCCAATGATCCGCCGTGCTGTTGTCGTTGTCAAATACACAGAATACGGTCTTACCGACGATGAACTTCGCACTGCTACGGTTCAAAACCCGAACAGTCTTTCAGTGGAAGAATTGCTCTTCACTGCAGGCAAATTAACCAAAGATGCCAACGAAAAAGCGCGTATCTACGGTATTGCTGCAGCTAATTATTCATCTGACTTCCGTACACACACCAACCTCGGTGCGACACTTTTTGAATTAGGCAACACCAAAGATGCAGCTGTTTCTTTCAAAAAAGCAAACGAAATCAAAGCCAACCCTATTTCAGACAACAACCTCGCTGCAAGTTTAATTTTAGAAGGCAATCGTGCTGCTGCTAAAAAATTACTTTCTAAGTCTAAAACATCTGTTTCTGGCTACAACTCAGGTATCATCGATATCATGGAAGGCAATTACAGCGCAGCTGACAAAAACATCACCCAAGACAGCTACAACAAAGTGCTTGCACTTATTCTTGTCAACAAACTAGATGCTGCAAGAAAAGCAAGTGCTACCCTCAATGAAACTGCTGAACTCGCTTACCTCAAAGCCATCATCGAAGCGCGCAGCGGCGCTAGTGCAGATGTTATCGTAGCCAAATTAAAAACGGCTATTTCTAAAAACAGCGCTCTTAAAGACAAAGCGAGCAAAGACCGCGAGTTCATCAAAATCATGAACGACGCCTCTTTCATCGATTTGATCAAATAACGACAATTTATATGCATAAAAAATCCTGGATTCGTTCAGGATTTTTTTTTGTCAAAAAGTAAGGTACAAAGCCAACCTTTATCACTAAATTTGAGACTCTAAAATAAAAAACAATGGACAGCAACGAATTTCGCAAATATGCCACCAAACACATGGGCATCAGCAGCATGAACGTGGACCACTATATCGAGTCTTCCATGACTCCTTACATCATTGAAGAACGCCCTTTGAACATGACGCAAATGGACGTTTTCTCACGTCTCATGATGGACCGCATCATCTTTTTGGGTACCGGTATCAACGACCAAGTAGCCAACATCATCAATGCGCAATTGCTCTTTTTAGAATCTGTCGACGCCAAAAAAGACATCCAAATTTACCTGAATTCACCCGGCGGCTCTGTATATGCAGGACTAGGCATCTACGACACCATGCAGTACATCCGTCCTGACGTCGCTACTATTTGTACAGGCATGGCTGCCTCAATGGGCGCAGTTTTACTCTGCGCAGGTGCGGAAGGCAAACGCAGTGCGCTCAAGCACTCGCGCGTCATGATCCACCAACCACTCGGTGGCGCACAAGGTCAAGCCTCAGACATCGAAATCACTGCGCGTGAAATCCAAAAGCTAAAAAAAGAACTTTACAATATCATCGCTACTCACAGTAAGCAAGATTACGACAAAGTTTGGGCCGACTCCGACCGCGACTACTGGATGACCTCCGAAGAGGCAAAAGTTTACGGAATGGTAGACGAAGTTTTATTGCGCAATCCAAAATAAAAAATGGCTAAAAAAGAAACCATTTGTTCTTTTTGCGGTTCACCGCGCTCGGGTGTCAATATGCTTATTGCCGGCATCAACGGCCACATCTGCGACTCCTGTGCCAACCAAGCCAGTAAAATTGTACAAGAAGAACTCTCCCTGAGCCCGACTGCAGCAAACGCAAGCACACCCGGACTAAACTTACTCAAGCCGCAAGAAATCAAAGCGCACTTAGATCAATACGTCATTGGTCAACAAGATGCCAAAAAGGTCCTCTCTGTAGCGGTCTATAATCACTTTAAAAGATTAAAGCAAAAAACAACAGAGAACGAAGTCGAGATTGAAAAGTCAAACGTAATTCTCGTTGGGCGCACAGGTACGGGCAAAACCTTACTTGCTAAATCCATCGCCAAACTTCTGAACGTACCGTTTTGCATTGCCGATGCTACTGTTCTTACCGAAGCTGGTTATGTTGGCGAAGACGTCGAAAGCATTTTATCAAGATTGCTTCAGGCCGCAGACTACAACGTAGAAAGTGCACAAATGGGCATTGTCTTCATTGACGAAGTGGACAAAATTGCGCGCAAAAACGACAACCCAAGCATTACGCGCGACGTTTCGGGCGAAGGCGTTCAACAGGCGCTGCTCAAACTGCTAGAAGGTGCAACAGTAAATGTTCCACCACAAGGCGGTCGCAAGCACCCAGAACAAAAAATGATTTCCATCGACACCAAAAACATCTTATTTATTTGTGGTGGTGCGTTTGATGGCATCGAACGACTCATCGCCAATCGCGTCAATCGCCAAACTATTGGTTTCTCAACTGCCGACGAACAAAGCATTGAAGAAGACTCCTTACTCAAATACATCACACCGAGCGACATCCGCACCTTTGGGCTTATCCCAGAACTCATCGGGCGCTTCCCAGTCCTCACCTACCTCGAGCCACTCAAAGAAGCAGACCTCAAGCGCATCCTGACCGAGCCCAAAAACGCTTTAGTGAAACAATACACCAAACTTTTCGACATGGATGGCGTCAAGCTCGAACTCGATCAAGAAGTATTAGATTTCATCGTCAAAAAAGCTATGGAATTTGGTTTAGGTGCCAGAGGCTTACGCTCCATCTGCGAGGCTATTCTCACCGATGCCATGTTTGAACTCCCTGGGTCCTCCAAAAAAACACTATCCGTCAATCTTGATTACGCCAACCAACAATTCGGCAAATCAAAAATAGCAACACTTAAAGTAGCATAAACATTTGTAGTTTCTGACTTATTTGTAATTTTGCTAATTGTAAAAATGACACTATGAAAACCCTACAATTCAGAGAAGCCCTAAGAGAAGCCATGTCCGAAGAAATGCGTCGCGATGACAGCGTATTTTTACTCGGTGAAGAAGTCGCCGAATACAACGGTGCTTACAAAGTATCTCAAGGGATGCTCGACGAATTTGGTCCTAGACGCATCATCGATACCCCAATTGCCGAACTCGGTTTTTCGGGAATTGCCGTAGGAGCAGCCATGAACGGCTTGCGCCCAATTGTCGAATTCATGACCTGGAATTTCGCCATTCTTGCCGCCGATCAAATCATCAACTCTGCAGCTAAGATGCTCCAGATGTCGGGTGGTCAGTACGGCTGTCCGATTGTATTTCGCGGTGGCAACGGCCCAGCTGGCCAATTAGCAGCCACACACTCTCAAAGCTTCGAAGCATTTTATGCACACGTTCCTGGTCTAAAAGTCATCACGCCTTCTAACCCTGCTGACGCAAAAGGTCTCTTAAAAGCGGCTATCCGCGACAACGACCCTGTTGTTTTCCTTGAATCAGAAAAAATGTACGGCGACAAAGGTGAAGTGCCTGAAGGAGAATTCATCATTCCTATCGGTGTTGCCGACGTCAAAAGAAAAGGAACAGACATCACACTCGTCACCTTTGGCAAGATCATCAAAGTGGCTCAAGAGGCCGCTGACGCCTTAGCCAAAGAAAACATCAGTGTCGAAATCATCGACTTGCGAACTATCCGTCCAATTGATTACGGTTGTATTGTTGAATCCATCAAGAAAACCAACCGCTGTGTGGTTGTCGAAGAAGCATGGCCTTTGGCGAGCATCTCTTCAGAAATCGCTTACCACCTCCAACGCTATGCATTTGATTACCTAGATGCGCCAGTACAACGCGTTACCCAAACCGACACCCCTTTTGCGTTCTCGCCAACACTCATCGACGAAGCTTTGCCAAATGTAGAGCGCATCGTGAAGGCCGTAAAAGCTACACTTTACAGATAAGTAACTTTTCATTTCAGTTGAAAATCAATACGATCAAAAGGAATCCTAACCGGGTTCCTTTTTTTTGGCCAAAATTTTAAACCTACCTTTATTTCATGAAACAACTATTTTTCCTCGCGCTGTTTTTCACCACTGCACAACTCTTCGGCCAAGCACCCAACCATTTTCTCATCACGAGTGACCAACAGATCAACATCACTGAGCCGTTGTGTGAAGAAATGATAAGCCAAACTCGCATTGCTTTTCAAGGGGCTCTCAATAAAGAGCTAAAAAACGAACAAAACAAATCCAAAAAAAAGCCACTTGCAGAAATAGCATTTATAGCAGCATTTGAACATACAACTAAAAATGTAAGAACAGAGATGCCACTTTTTAACTTAGGGGGCTTACTCATGCAACGTTATGGCAAACAAAGAGTGGACCCTTATTTCAGTTTACAGAAAGTACAAAACGTGCAATTCGCCCCGGTTTCTGTCCAGATTGCTTTTACCAACATAAACGTGAGTCCACAGGAAACATCTTTAGATCTAACGGTGAGTAACCTAGCAACGAATGCACAAGCCAGCAGCAAACATTTTAACATCGCTACTGGGCGCCTACTGGACATAGATGATGGCAACGGTGAAGTAGCTTGGTTTTTTTACTGGGCTAATTTCTATGAACAAACCGAATTACTAGATTGGCTTGAAGACGCCATTCAAAAGGCGAATCCGGCTGTTTTAAGCCTGAAACAAAAATACGAGCTGCAACTACGCCCCATCAAGGAGTCAAAATTGATGAGCCCTGCTTACCTCGAACAAGCTAAAAAAGACGCGAGCAACATTTTAAAAGATCTTGAGTATCCGATCCCATTTGAAAATATGCAAGCTATACTTATTAGTCAGGACCGAACAAAAATTGAAATGCTCGAGACCAATAATGAAGGTGAAATGTTCGATTTAGAGAACTATCAACATATCCAGAATTGGAAATTTATAAAAGAAGAGCAACAATGGAAAATGTATTTGACCGAGGACTATGTTCAAATTAGAAAGGAACAAGACACGGCTCATCTGCTCATCAATTTTTATGCGCGTGCGTTCGAACAGACACAAAACGCCATTAAACTCAATGAAGCCGTCTGGATAGCTCATTTCGAGGACGAACTGCAAACCAGTCCTATCGTATTCAAACATGTCGTTTCCTCTACTGCAAATCAGCAGCTTATTTCCCAATACATCCAACCCAAACTCGATCAACTTCTAGAACAACCGAACTACCCTTTTTATTTTTACAACCAACGCCAAAATGAACAAACGAATTCAAATTGGTGGGATGGGGAGGAGCAAATCTACCTTACTGCTGATTTTCTGATTTCCAACCCAGAAAAAACTGCCTTTATTTATCCAGTTTTGCTCCATCACAAAAAAGGGCAAGAGCGCGACTTTTACTACACCAACGAAGATTTCAAGTTTTATGTTTTAATCAAAAACAACGACGGAACATATACCTTATACGACTGGCACTATTTCAAAAACCTTCCTTATAAAAACTATTACTCCCTTTCTAATTGCGTTGAACGCCATTTAAATAATATCAGCGACTATATCGCCGGACAAGAAATCATCTACGATGCAAATTTTTGGAACAACTACGTTTTCAAAACAAGTGCGCGCGGATATGACTACCTTATTCCGGTAGTTGATCCAAATGAATCGATTCGCATTAGCAGTGCGCAATTTGAAGCACAAGTAATTGATTGCATCCAGCTCATCCAAGAACATGACATCTCCGCTTTGTACTCCAACCAACTCAAGCAAATCATTCGCTGCGTCAATACCATTGAAAAATGGAATCTCCAAAGCAGTAACAGTAAAAAGTTAATGGACCTTAACCGGGAATTGTACTTGATAAACCGGATCAATAAAGTGCAGGAAAATACAAATGGGTACTATCCGATGCTCAATTTGGAATTCAAAACAAACTTGAATCCACACTCCTATTATATTCTGGAATAAGTTTTCCATATTCAGAACGCTTCAAGTAAGGCACAGCTTATTTTTTGAAAATCAAGCAATAAAAAGCCGATTATTTTTCAAACGGTCTTGGTTTATAAAAATATATGGTTATCTTTGCACCCCTCAAAGTGCGTTTGGGGGTTATTATTTATTATAAAAAACAAGAGTATTTTATGCCAACTATTCAACAATTAGTTCGCAAAGGAAGAACTGCGGTAGTGAAGAAAAGTAAGTCTGCTGCGCTTGATTCATGTCCACAACGCAAAGGTGTTTGCGTTCGTGTGT
>CANHSA010000052.1 GCA_947463345.1 Flavobacteriales bacterium | reverse complement strand
TTCGGTGAAAGCACTAGTTCAACTGGCATAAGCCTGAGCCGTTCCGAACAACAAAGCCTCATGTACCAGCAAATTATACCATGGTTGTCTTATTTCTTAGGTCAAAGTTGCGAAGGTTATGCGGCATTTATAGAGTATCCAATCAACGGAATCTCTCTGAATTCTACATGTCCTAGTAACATCCCCGACGTGACCATCACTCAAAATAACAATACACTAAGTACAACAACCCAAGGTAACTCCTATCAATGGTATCTCAATGGCGAACCCATTCTTGGTGAAACCAATGATAGCCTACAAGTGTCAGGAATCCTTTCAGGAGTCTATCAATTATTGGTGTATTTTGATTACGGCTGTCAGTACAGCAACAATATTGCGCAAGTTGCTGAATTCGAAAAAAATACCCTGAATATTTTTCCAAATCCAGCCAAAGATTTCATAGAAATCGCAGGCCTTCCTTTGATTGACTGCAGTTATACCATTTTGAATTTACAAGGGCAATTCGTGCAGGGTGGTACATTGGGTGGTGAAAATTCAACAATTCTTCTCAATGAGCTCCCAAAAGGTTCTTATTTTCTTCATTTAAATGGAGTGAGTTTCATGGTATTGATTAAGCGTTAACAGCACACAAAAATCAAAACAATTCACTAACTTCGGGAACTCTTATCATAAAATATGCTCAATAGATTACTCTTTACCGCTTTTCTTATTTTCAGTTTTGCATCTTTTGCCCAAGAATACACCATTCGCGGTTTTCTTCACGACGCCTCTAACGGAGAACCCATCTCCGATGAACGCGTCAAAGTACTCAAGCTAGACAGCACTCCTGTAGCGGTTGGTTATTCAAATATTGCTGGTTTCTTTTCGATTCCCAAATTAGAATACGGTAACTATATCCTAAAAATAGACAAAGCTAAATACGAGCGTACCTACCTCACGGTAGTCATGACCCCTGCCAAAAAAATCTACGATGTTGGTTCATGGAATTTAAATCCCAATACACTCAGTATTCAAGATGTAAGGGTTACCAATGAAGCTAAAGTAAAAAAGCAACAAATTGGCATGTCTGAAGTCAAAATGGACAAACAAGCTGTGGAACGCATCCCGATGTACGGAGCAGAGAGCGATATCGTTGGTGCTTTGAGCGTTACGCCGGGTGTCATTACAACAGGTGACCAAGGAGGACAATTATATGTACGCGGTGGAACGCCCATCCAAAACAAAACCTTGCTCGATGGCATGACCATCTACAATCCTTTTCACTCCATTGGCTTTTACTCCATTTTTGAAACAGAACTTGTCAAGTCTGTAGATATTTATACGGGTGGGTTTGAATCAAAATACGGAGGCCGTATCTCTTCTATCATGGATATCACTTACCGCGATGGCAACCGTAGTAAGTTTGCCGGTAAAATCTCCGCTTCACCTTTTATGAGTAAAGCCGTATTAGAAGGTCCATTAGGTAAAAAGAGCAAAGATGGCCTTGCAGCCGGTTCTTATATGTTTACTGCCAAACATTCACTTTTAGATTATACCAGCAAATCGCTTTACCCAACTGTAAACGACGGCAACGGACTTCCCTTCAATTTTACCGACCTCTACGGAAAAGTTACTTTTAACGGCGAAGGCGGCTCCAAGGTGAGTGTATTTGGTTTCTCGAATCAAGATTCAGTCAACTATAACGTAGCTGACCTCGATTGGAATGCGGCCGGCGGCGGACTCAACTTTACGTTGGTACCTAGTAGCTCTCCAATTTTCATTAGAGGACATGTCAACGGAAGCAACTATGAAACCACCTTTATAGAAACAGGCCAAGAACCTCGTTATTCAAAAATAGGCGGCTTCGATATGGGTTTTGATTTTACTTTCTTTCAGAAAAATGAAAGTGAACTCAACTACGGTTTCAATTTAAGTGGTTTCAATACCCAATTCATCACCTTCAACGAACTCGAAAGAAAAATTGAGGCCAGCAACTTTACCACAGAAATTGGCAGTTACGTCAACTACCGCTTGGTAAAACCTCGTTGGGTTTATCAAGGTGGCTTGCGCATGCAATTATATGCTTCCCTCAATACCGTTTCCCTCGAACCACGCTTTGGTGCCAAATATAACGCCACCGATAAACTGCGCATCAAATTCTCAGGTGGGCGCTTCTCGCAAAACTTTACTTCCGCTTCATCGGACAAAGATGTAGTGAACCTCTTTAACGGTCTTTTGTCTGCGCCAACCAATGTACAAGATCAATTCATCAATGAATTCCAACAAGTGTCCGAGATCAAAAATGGTTTGCAATATGCTTGGCATGCCATTGCTGGTTTTGAATACGACCTCAACAAATACTGGAATGTAAACATCGAAGCGTATTATAAATACTTCGATCAACTTAGCAATATCAACCAAAACAAACTCTATAGCGATATCGCACAATTTGAGCTCATCGACGACGTCTTTAAAAAAGACTTTATCATCGAATCTGGACAGTCTTATGGCGTAGATGCACTCGTCAAATATACCAAAGACCGTATTTTCCTTTGGGCAGTTTATTCTTTAGGTTACAACACCCGTTGGGATGGCTTCAACAACTACTTCCCTGTTTTTGACCGTCGTCACAATGTCAATCTTGTAGGGTCGTACGCATTTGGTAAGGATAAGAAAACAGAGCTCAATGTTCGTTGGAACTTAGGTTCAGGCTTACCCTTTACGCCAACTGCTGGTTACTACCAACTCGAAAATTTTGGAGAAGGCCTCACTACTGACTATGTCACGAACAATCCGAACAACATCGCTACCATGTTGGGTACGTTCAATTCACAAAGATTGCCTTACTACCACCGCCTTGACATCACTGTTAAACACAGTATTGTTACAAAAAACAAAAACAATTTAGAGCTTGTTTTGGGTGTGACCAATGCTTATAACCGGAACAATATTTTTTATGTGAACCGCATCACCAACGAAATCATCTATCAATTTCCAGTTCTACCTAGTTTAGGTGTCAGTTATAAATTTTAGATAATGGCGCACATCAGGGCTTTTCAAGGTATACGGCCAGTTCGGAGTAAAGTACATTTAGTGGCCACACGCCCTTATTACTCCTACAAGAAAAATGTATTAAAGGCCAAACTCGAAGACAACCCTTTTACTTTCTTGCACATCATCAACCCCGAGTTTGGTGCGCAAATCAAAACCAAACCCAACTCCACAGAGCGCTTTTTACAAGTCAAGCAAAAATTTGAACAATTCAAAACTGACGGAATTCTGCTTACCGATGCACAAGCACAGCTCTATATTTACAGGCAGTCCAGAGACGGCATGGTTGTATCAGGATTTTTTGCAGGTGTAAGCATTGATGATTACCTGAACGGGAACATCAAAATTCACGAACAAACCCTCACTGCCAGAGAAGACGTCTTCACGAACTATCTCGACGTTGTTGGTTTTAATGCAGAGCCAGTTCTACTTACCTACGAAGGACAAGCACCTATTCAAAAATTCCTTGATACGTATCTACAGACACGACCAGAATACGAATTCACGACAACCGACCGCATCACGCATGAAGTTTGGTTACTCAGCTCAAGCGACTCCAGCGAGCTTTGCGCTGCATTTAAAAGTGTACCCGCTTTATATATTGCAGATGGTCATCACCGCTGCGCCTCCTCGGCACGCTACACCCAACAACTGCGCGCCAAGCAGGTCGACTATCCCGAAGCAGCTAATTACTTCCTCGGTTACCTCGTCGATGAAAAAGAAGTGCAAATAGCGGCTTTTCACCGCTTATTGAAATCGACCAATGGTTTAGACCTCAAGGGGCTTATGGCCATACTCGCCAATGAAGGCAGCATTGAAACACTTCAGAGCGCGCTCTTACCAGAAAAGAAACACGACATTCATATTTACATGAGCGGTACTTGGCTCAAATTTAGACCCAATCTAAATTTCATCAACGACCAAGACCCTATCGAGACCCTCGATTCGTTTATCCTTTCTGACCTTATCCTGAAACCCATTTTTGGCATTATTGACCTCAAAACTACAGATCAAGTAGAGTTTGTACCCGGTAATGAACCGCTTCAAAAAATCATCGACACCGTCGACGCCAAAAAATTTGAAGTTGCCTTTTTATTACACCCAGCCAGTATTGCCGATGTTAAAAAAGTAGCCGATGCGGGCATGAACATGCCGCCAAAATCTACTTGGGTAGAACCCAAACTCCGCAGTGGGCTCACTATCTATTCGCTAGAAGCATGATCCAAACACAACTCAATGCCGTACGTGCTCAAATTCCTGAGCAAGTCACCCTTATTGCCGTTTCCAAGACCAAACCTGTCTCCGACCTCCAGGCTGCCTACGATGCAGGCCAACGACACTTCGGTGAAAACAAAGTTCAGGAAATGGTCGAAAAAGCTGCACAACTTCCATCGGACATCCATTGGCATTTAATTGGCCACCTGCAAACCAACAAGGTCAAATACATGGCTTCATTTGTACACCTCATTCATGGTGTAGACAGCCTCAAATTACTTCAAGAAATTGACAAGCAAGCCAAAAAAGCAGGACGTATTCAAGACGTATTACTGCAATTTTATATTGCCCAAGAAGACACTAAATTTGGTCTTGACCTGCAAGAAGCGCAAGAAATACTAGATTCCATCGAGTTCCAACAACTCAAACGCATTCAAATTTGTGGCGTCATGGGCATGGCCAGCAATACTTCAGATGAAAAGCAGGTCGCTAGAGAATTTGCTGAACTCAAAAAGATTTTCGGCACCTTGCAAAACAAGTATTTTCGAGACGCGCCAACATTTAAAGAAATTTCAATGGGCATGAGTGGTGATTACCAATTGGCCATTCAAAATGGCAGCACCATGGTAAGGGTTGGAAGCAAAATTTTTGGGGGGCGTTAAACGTCAAAAATTAAAGAAGACATTTCGGCTTTGCGCAGGTATTTCTGGGCAAGTTCTTGGATTTCTTGCGCTGTAATTTTATCTATCGCCTGATGCATTTCTGCAATGGTGTCGATCTGACCAAAAGCCAACATGCTTTTACCTAAGCCTTGCATGAGTCCTGAATTGACGTCCATACCTAAAGCCAAATGGCCTTTGAATTGTCTTTTGGCCTGAAGTAACTGACTTGAGCTGAGTGTTTTGTCGCGTAATTTTTCGAGTTCTTTGTCAATTAGCGCAAGGGTTTTATTGACGTTTTTGGACTCTGAGCCGAAGTAAATTTGCCAATAACCGGTGTCAGCAAAGGTGTGGTAGTTGGCTTCGATAGAATAGGCATAGCCGTAGCGTTCCCTAACCGATAAATTGAGTCTGGAATTGAGTGCAGGGCCTCCGAGAATATTGATCAATAAAGACATCGCGATACGCTCATCTTGGTGATAGCTTGGTGCGAGACCACCCAAAACAGCATGTGCTTGGTAGTTGGCTTCCTTCAATGATTCATTGAAAGGTTTGGCACTATTGAACGGATGCGGACTCGGACGCTCAGCGGTGAGTGGCATGGCTGCAAGTGCTTTTTCAAGCGCTGCTTTCAACTTGGCAAGGGGTATGTTGCCGACAAATGACACCACTAAGTTATCCGCGGTAAAATATTGTTTGACGTAGTCTTGAAGGTCCTGTTGGGTAAAACCCGAAACACTTTCTTTGGTGCCAAGGATGTTTTGACCTAAAGGATGTCCTTCAAAAAGTTTGGCGTCGAAATCATCGAAAATTTTGTCGCTAGGTGAATCGAGGTAAGAGTTGATTTCATCTAAAATGACTTCTTTTTCCTTTTCGATTTCTTTTTGCGGAAAAGTAGAATGGATAGAGATGTCTGCCAATAAATCAATGGCTCTTTGGGTATGTTCTTTGGAAAAGGAAGCATACAAACACATTTCTTCTTTGGCTGTATAGGCATTGAGTTCGCCACCGACTGAATCGATGCGCGACAAAATATGGAGTGCTTTTCTCTTTTCTGTTCCTTTGAACAAACAATGTTCGAGAAAATGCGCCAAACCGATCTGGCTTGCCGACTCATGGCGAGATCCGGCGGCAAAGAAAAAGCCTAAATGGGCAACTTGACTTGGCACTTTAAGGTAAACCAAACGCGTTCCGTTCGATAGCACTTCGCAAATTGGTTGGTAGGCCTTCATTAAGGATTCAGGAGTTTAGATTGCCATTGATTTTGATGACGGACATATGCGCGGCGTTCGTGCAAGCGCGAGGGCTGACCTTGCCAAAATTCAAGGTATTGAGCATCTAGGGCAAAACCTCCCCAATGAGGCGGGCGCGGAACGATTGCTGGAAATTGGGCGTCGTAGGCCTCAAAACGGGCAATGAGTTCGTGGCGGTCGGTAAGGGCTTCGGATTGTTGGGAGGCCCAAGCACCTATTTGGCTCTCGCGCGGACGCGTGGCAAAATAAGCATCGGAAATAGAAGCTGCAATTGGAGCTACAGTACCTTCTATGCGTACCTGACGCATGAGTTGTGGCCAAAAAAAGAGCAGAGACGCTTTTGGATTGGCTCCAAGCATTTGACCTTTTTGTGAAAGGTAGTTGGTATAAAAGATAAACTGGTTATCGAGTAGTTCTTTGAGATAAAGCACCCTAGAACTTGTCTGAAAATCATTGTTGCAGGTACTAAGTACACAAGCATTTGCTTCGAGTTCTTTGGCATTTACAGCAGTATCGAACCATTCAGAAAAAGCAACAAATGGGTTGTCTGGCAAAGCACCTATGGCCGACGGGAGGTCGAAATCGGCGTGGTTTTCGCGGTATGCTTTAAGCCATTCGCTCATGTTATGCTTGTTCGGTTTCGTCTGAGATTTCGGAGTCGTCTAGAAAAACGTCTTCCTCTTCGTCGGTATCTGAACCTGATGCAGAGAAGACCTGACGAATTGGTGTGTGTGTCGTTTCTTCCTCAAATTTAGGCGCTTTTTGAGCTGGAGACTGGACGTCTTCTTCGCGGTATGGGAAAATTTCAACAATAGGCGAAGCCGTAATGGAAACCACATTGAAATCAATCATGAGGGTAGCTAGGCTTTCTTCCATGCGTTCATAGGATTCTTTGACGTTGGCCGCACTCACTAAAAAGTTTTGGGAGATGGTCTTGGCTTTTTCGCCGTCTTCATCTATGCGGTCGTAGGTAACTTTGCACTTGAACCATTGTTCGGCGTCGTCGTATTGAAAGATATCGTGAAGATCTGTTCGGGTTATGCCCGTCACTTGAAATTCGCCGCGAATGCTAGAGCCTAATTCTTCGTAGATGCGCGCTTCGGCGTCGGTGAAGGTCATGGCGGCAAGTAAATAAGGTTCAGAAACCCTTTTAAATGTGCCGTTTTCGAGTTGTTTGGTGTATTTGACTTTGACGGTAAACCAGCTATTCATGCGTATTAAATTTGGACTACAAAGATAACACGCTCGTTTGAATTAACACTACTTCGTAAAGCCAAATGGCAATAAGTTTTGAACGGATGGAAGCACCAATACGTCGCCCGATCTTTGAACGAGTAACACTTCAATTGCGTTAGCTTGACGCGCTTCGCTCTCTAGCATGACCTGTCGACAAGAGCCACAGGGCGATAACAAAGCCCCTTGGGGCATGAGGTCGCCTTCAGCTACAATACAAATTTTTAAAATGGGGTCATTCGGATGATTCGCTCCAGCGTAAAAGAGGGCCACACGTTCGGCACACAAACCGGACGGATAAGCAATGTTCTCTTGGTTGTTTCCTTCGATGACAAGCCCGCTTTGCAGCAAAACACTCGCGCCTACTTGAAACCTAGAGTATGGCGCATACGCCCTAGAAAGCGCCGCGTGAGCAGCCTTTGCGAGCGCCTGATCTTGTTCAGTGAGGTCTTGAATGGAGGGAATCGAACGGTATGAAAAGGTGAATTGCTGTATCATCGGGGCATTTATACGCAAAAGCGCGCCAAATGTTTCAAGATTTAATTTAACAGAGTAGCGCAATAAGAGGTCTTTTTTCGGTAAATTCGCGTTTTTAGCATTTATGGAAGCAGACAAATTAAAAGCATCGTATGGCGTAGGCATGAGCATCGCCGAGAGTTTAGCACAACAAGACCTCTCTACCCTTGACCTCGATCAGGTTTTGGCAGGCATGCGCACCATTTTTAATGGCGAAGAGCCCCTCATGAGCCCCGACGAAGCTAACCTTCATATTCAGCGCTACCTCGACACACAGAAAACCCAAAAATACGAGGTCAACAAACTAGCTGGCGAAGCGTTTTTGGCCGACAACGCCAAGCGCCCTGAAGTACACAGCACAGCCAGTGGTTTGCAATATGAAATCTTAGAAGAAGGCAATGGAGCCAAACCAGGCCCAACAAGCCAAGTAACAGTTCATTACCACGGCACACTCATCGACGGCACTGTCTTTGACAGCTCAGTTCAAAGAGGAGCGCCAGCCACATTCGGTGTCAATCAAGTCATTCGCGGCTGGACCGAAGCCCTTCAACTGATGTCAGAAGGCGCTAAATACCGCTTGTCTATCCCGCAAGAATTGGCCTATGGTGCCAACCCGCATCCAGGTGGTGCTATTCAACCATATGCTGCCCTCATTTTTGACGTCGAACTTATTTCCATTGCATAAAACAAATTCAACTATGAAATTTCTAGCCCTAATTGCCTTAATGTTTACTTTGTTTGCTTGCGGCAACGACGTCGTGACCTTCAAAACCGACAAAGAACGCTACTCCTATTTGTTGGGCGTAGAAATCGCCAAACCTTTCATTACCCAAGCGCCATTTACCAAAATGGACAAAGAAAAAATGATTGAAGGTTTTGAAAACCCTGTCAAAGAAGCTGAGCTCAAAAAATATTACAAAGACCTCGAACTCCTTCTCGGACAAACAGGCAAAAACTTCAACGAAAAATACCTAGACCAAGGTTCTTTTGCAGTTGGCAAAATCAATCGCGAGCGCTTTGATCACTATTTTGAAGAACTCGACGCTAAAGCACTCATCAACAGTGATTTTGTGAAGAAAGGCTTTGCCGATGGTTTAAATAAAAAAGACGCCGAGGCACTTAAAGGCCTTGACCGTAAAAAAATCATGGCTGGCTTTGAGGCTTTAATGAATCAAAAATATCTAAAAATCACCGAAGGCTACAAAGCTGAAGGCGAGGCGTTCATGGCTGCCAACAAAACCAAACCTGGCGTCAAAACAACCGCAAGCGGCTTGCAATACATGGTCATCAAGGAAGGAAAAGGACCTAAGCCAGGCCGTGATGCCCGCGTCAAAATGAGTTACATCGGCATGAACCCCGATGGCAGCATCTTTGATCAGTCGCCAGCTGGTGAAGGCATCAGCTTCGGCCTAAATGAAGTTATCCCGGGCTGGACCGAAGGTGTACAGCTCATGAGCGTGGGCAGCAAAATTCGCTTATTTGTTCCGCAAGAATTAGGATATGCTGGCAACCCACCACAAGGTGCCAATATCAAACCATACTCTCCACTTGTTTTTGAAATGGAACTCATGGCAATCGAAAAAGCAATTGCGCCAAACACCGCTATGCAACAGCCTATTCCAACACCATAATATTTCGTAACTTAGACCATGCGCTTTTTTAAATTCCTCTCCTTATTGTTCGTTGGTGCTTTATTATTTAGCTCCTGTGAAGAAGACATCATTCTAGATGGTGACTTCGTCGAAACCGCAGTTGTCTATGGCCTACTCGACCAAGCCGACTCCATTCACTTTATCAAAATAACCCGTGCATTTATTGGTCCGGGTTCTGCGCTAGATATCGCTCAAATTCCAGATTCAAGCTACTTCGATCAGGTTGAAGCAACAGTAAGCGAGGTTGTAAATGGTCAAGTGACCCGCACATGGGCGCTTCAAGACACCACCGTTCAAGACAAAGACACCAACGGTTTATTTTATGGCCCAGAACAGAAAGTATTTTACTTCAAAACCTTACCGACTGGTCCCCTAGAAGCCATTCAGACTTCGTCAAATCCACAATTGAGTTCACTCATTCCAACGGCTACCTATCGCTTTAAAGCCATCATAAATGGCGGTGAGTTTGAAGTGAGCGGCCAAACCGAACTCGTACATGGCATGACCTCACCTGCTGCCTCCCAAAACTTTACTTTCAAGTTTGCCGATGATCCAGGAGAATACATCTCCACAGGTATTGCTATCTCCAACACCGGTAACTCCTACATTACGAGTGCACACCTAGACGTACTTTTCAACGAGTTCGAGGGCGCAAGTGTCACAGAAAAATCTTTTCGCTGGAAACTCGGAGAAGCAGCAGCAGAGCCGTATTCATCGCGCACCTATTCTGCAGTCGGGCGCACCTTCTATGACCTCATCAAGGCAAATGTGAGCAACACCCCGAGCATAGACAAACGCACTTTCAAAGCCATGCGTGTGATACTCACTGGCGGTGCCGAAGACCTCTACAACTACATGAGCGTCAACTCACCGAGTTCAAGTTTGGCGCAAAGCAAACCAACTTATACCAATTTAAGTGTCACTAATAGCAAGCGCGTGGTTGGTATTTTCTCCTCACGTCAGACCGTCACTTACTACAAACCATTCTACACTTCTCCACAGCAAGCCTATATCAGGGCTATCGATAAAAAATCGACCCGCGAACTTTGCAACGGCCCAATTACGGGCTTCTTGTTGTTTTGCTCCAACCATCCGGGCGATAACGTAGTGGGGCAAGAGGAGTCTTTTGCATGTAACTAAATGACTGAGCGCCAGACACTCTTTGCCGATGTCTTGCTGCCGGTCCCTATGCGGCAAGTTTTCACTTACCGTGTTCCTTTTGAATTCAATGCGCAAATGCGCAGCGGTTTGCGCGTGTTGGTACCCTTCGGGAAAAACAAACTCCTGACAGGTTTAGTGACCAACGTTCATCCGAACGTGCCACAAAATTACCAAGCCAAATACATCGATACCATCCTCGACGAACAGCCCATTATTACTGGCAAGCAACTCGCTTTCTGGGACTGGATCAGTACTTACTACATGGCGCCCATTGGCGATGTCATGAACGCCGCCTTACCTGCAAATTTCAAGCTGGCCAGCGAATCTAAATTTTGTCTACATCCAGACGCACCGCTGCAAAGACCCGAACTCAGTGCGCGTGCTGCCGAAATTCTAGACTTATTAGAAGTTCAGGCCCAAATGAGCTCAAAAGAAATCGCTGAGCGCCTGGGCATCAAGACCATTCAACCCTACCTTAAGAAACTACTCGAGCTCAAACTCATTGCAGGGGCCGAGGAAGTGCAGGAGCGCTACACGCCCAAAACGCAACTCTTCATTTTTTTACATTCTGATTTTCAGCAAGAAGAGCAACTCAGCAGCTTCCTCAATACCTTAGAAAGAAAAGCTCGCGCCGAAAAACAACTACACGCCTTGCTCCGCTTCATTCAGCTCGCTACTGAAGCTGGAGGTTTGACTGCACCTGTATCCAAAACACTTTTGCTCAAACATGAAGTGAGTGCATCGGCTTTGGCTACTTTAGAAAAACAAGGTGTTTTGCTCATTGAACGCCTGCAAATAGACCGCCACGCAAGTGTTGGCGAGGGCCAAGGTGCATTTAAACCACTCACAGACGTACAGCAAGTAGCACTACAGCAAATAGAAACAGGATTCGAGTCCAAAGAAGTTTGTCTGTTTTATGGCGTTACGGGTTCTGGTAAAACCGAAATCTA
>CANHSA010000051.1 GCA_947463345.1 Flavobacteriales bacterium | reverse complement strand
ATTGCTGATGATCTGGCCCATGGATTGACCAATAATTGAGAAGCTCCGGCTGAACCAACGCGGTCTTCGTTTCCTGCCTGCGCAGTTAGTGAGGCAATTAAGCCTGCACTAAATACGATTTGTTTGAATGTCATTTTCATAGCTATCGAACTATTCTATCATTAAATACCTTGTAAATCTGCCTGACGCATGCCGCCAAAGAATTTCAAGACGCGCTCTCCAACATTTGGCACATCTACGTGAATAAGGTAGATGCCTCCGGCAACAGGAATTGCTTTGTGGTTGGTTAAATCCCAATCTATGTAGGTTTGAGGACTATCCTTTTTGAAAGATCTTACCAATTTACCATTGGCTGTGTATATGCGAACAGTACATACCTCAGGTAGGTTGACGATTTTCACTTTGGTATCCAAACGCGTACGCTCATACTCAGAGAATGCGTAGTAAGGGTTTGGAACAACGTTGATCATGGCCAATGCTTCTTTAAGCATGTCTTGCGACCCAATTTGAGTTGCGATGTCTTCCATAGACCAACCATACATTGGCTTGCCTGCGTTTTCACCAGAACCTGTGAAGTTTTTGTACTCCTTGTTGACGCGCAAACGGATGGTAACATCTGTAGAGAGTAATTCTTGGTCTGGGGCTAGCATTGGGTAGGCAATCCAGGTCAAAGAACCGTAAAGCTCGCGTTTCGCAGCAGAGCTAGCAGAGCTGTTGGCCTCCACTTCTAAGTATTTAGTATAAGCCACATTACCATTGTTGTTTTCAGCAACCGCTGGGTTGTAGGCAGGGAAATTGAAACCTGAGCTAAAGCCGTTGGTGCTCGCTTGGTTATAGCTGAATACGTAGACTGGATGCATCCCGCCCATGAGTGGCGTACCAACGTTGCTTACTAAGCGGTCAGTTGGGTTCCAGATCATGTCGGCGCCGTTTTCACCACCTAGGAAAGAGTTCTCTCCAAAGGCCATGTAAAGACGTGCTCCTGATTCGAGGTCTACAGCATAGCCAGGGAACCAACCCATGCCTTCACCTGTGCCATCTGGCTGACCGTTTTTGTCTACGCTTGGGCTGCGGCGAAGTGCTCCTGACGGTGCATTGCCTACATTGAGCGCAGGGTTGCGGCCAAGTTCAACGATAGGGCAGCGCGTCCAGAGGCTCTTGTCTGAAGTAAGCACGATGTTTACACTTGGTAAGAAAGAAATGGAAGCATTGAGCTTACTAGAACCAGAGAAGGTTCCGAAATAAGCTAATGGCATGTAGTCAGATTGGTAACCCACTAAACGGTGTGGTGCAATAATACCTTCCAATACGCGCTCGTAACCTTGTGTTGGGTCTGCACCCACTTCGTCAGGGTAGTTACATGGGTTGAGGTATGTAGGTCCGTCAGGCAAACATTCATATGCAGCATCGTTCGGATCGGTTTCTGGAGAGTAATCGCCAGAGCGTACCCAGTTGGTCGGGAAGAACGCATCGTTGTCTTTGACTCCAGTTAACCAACGCTTAGATGAATCGGCAAAGGTAATGCTCGCATCGATCACGCTCGTTAATTTTGAGGCAAGGTTACCAGTACCTGTATATTTGTTCTGGAAAATTTGCACAGAGATACCCCATTGCGGAATAATTTGCTCGTTGTCTGATTTAATGGTGCGCTCTGAACTTACCGAATCTAGAATGGTCATGTCTTCTTTGCTCACATGGCGGTAAATGACCCAGCTTGCGGTGTCGGCGCTATTGCCAATGTTAGGAGCTGTGTAGTCGCGGAACTTACAAGTGAAGTAACCGTTTGCCAAGTTGAGTGGATCCACCACCTTAATGTTGACAGGACCTGCACCGTAATCGTAGGTTGGGTTGGCCATGTAGCCATCAGAAAGAATGGTTTTCATGCTCGCTTCTGTCAGTTCTAGGCTTCTGTTGCCATTACCATAGCCGTCTAGACGCGTGATACGCGGTGATGAACCGTAGGCAATAAGCTGTGCGGTACCGCCTGCCTCTGGCATTGGATTGTGTGGAATAGCCGATATAGGAGCAATTGCCGTTCCGTCAAAATTCAAGCGGCTTGAGATAAATGGAATTTTTTGACCATCCAATAAAAGCGGATCATTTGGATCGTACTCTTTAAATTGGTTGAAGGCATAAGCAACTGCTACATAATAGTATGTTTTATGGTTAACTAATGTGCGAGCACCTTGAGCAAATGCATCTTCTTTAATAGAGAATGAATGCTGAATGCCATTGTTTTCACCGTCGACCTTTTCCACCGGAACAGAGAAACCAAGTGCCTCGTCAAATTCAAAGTTAATGACACGAGAAATATTGTTTTTGAGGTCACATTGCGCAACCAAACGTGCTTTGTCTGGGTCCGAGATATCTGCAATTGAGACGTCCTGCGCTTTCAATTGGAAGATTTGATAACCTTCAAAGCGGTAGAAACGATCTACAGTAGGGTCAGTAATGTTGATTTCGTCGAGTTCCTCATATTCTTCTTGATAATTGTTCGAAGAAATTGGGTTGTCTAGCATCAAGATGAGTTCGTTCTCTAACTCTTGGATGGTGAGACGTGGTGCGTCTGGTGGAGATAGAATTTTAAAACATGCATCAAACAAAGCTTGTGCTTTTGTATCGGCACGTTTCATTGCCTCTACAGAGGCCATTAGACCGCCATCAGTGCTGCGCCCGTAAACGATACCAACAGTAATGTTGTTGATAGCACCTGGACGGAGGGTGAATGGACCAGCTGACTGCACAAAACGACGGTCACCTGATGGGTTGTTATCTGTGGACTCGTCCCAACCATTAGGGAATAATCCTGCCATATCTTCACCTTGTGTAGACCAATGCAAAGGATCTGAGGTACCTGGGAACATGTAGTCAGATAACGTAGTTGTAACGCCATTCGAACCGTCATATCCTAGACCACCATAGTACATTTCTGAACCGTTGGCCCACTGACCTTCCATGAAGTTGTAATATTCTGCTGCAGGTCCTGGGTCATTGTATGGGTATGCAGACGTTGAGGTATAGTAAGTAAAGCGACGCATACCGAAACGTTCGTTGTCGATAATACCATCAGAGTATCCGATACCAATTCCTTTGTAAACAATCCCGTTATTGGCAAGCGCATCTACAACTGTAGGAACCACTTCTGTTTGAGTTGTTTCATCGTAGAATGGACCAGGGTTGTCAATGCCGTCCGCATCTTGATAAGGACCTTCAAAGAAGTCACAACCAATTGCAGGTGGGTTTTCGCCATAACCTAATTTACCACCGTCAGACTCATCGATGAGGTCGCCGTTGTACATGTAACCGAGTCCACGAGAAACGTCACAACCAGTGTAGTCATCAGCGTAGTTCCCGACGTCAGCATCGAGGTACTGAGAGAAATAAGTGTTGAAAAGGGTTTGTGTACCACGGTTAATGAGCTCGTAGTTGTAGAAAGTCATGCGGTTCACTTCGTCGTTGGTTGCAAATGAGAACGCTTGTGCACGGATTTCCATACCAATTGGATCACCGTTGGTTTCGGTGTGGATGTTTCCTTTGTCATTGAATACCCACCAGTGTGTTTCGTCACCGTAAAGTGAAATACGGCGGTCGATACCACATTCGATGTCGTCGCGTCCAAGGATGTCGTCGTACCATGGGTGGTCACCGTTGTCTGGGTTGTAGTTACCGTCTTGATCGCGGTCGTAGAAAGGCGCTAAGAAGTAATCTTGACCTCTTGAAACATCTCCATGAGCTGGCCAACCGTAGATACGGTTGAGCTCATCGTTTGTTGGTGCAGTGATTTCGTCACAACCTTCAGTAGTAATACCAGCGTTACACTCCCACCAGATGTTGAATTTAACAACTTCTGCTTTGCGTATAGTGTAGAACTTATCGTAAGCAATACATTGGTCTGGATCGATATTAGCCTCGCCAAAATCGCGAATAGCGTTGTCGCCTACAGGATTAAGCGGGTTGAAGTTACCCGATCCTGGCGTAACACTTAGTGGGCCAGGCCAGAAGTCGTTACCTGAACGGTAACGCAAGGCAGCTAATTTGAGCTGACCGTTGACATCAGTACCTCCCATCCAAAGGGCACCTGCAAAAATTGCAAAGCGGTTACTTCCTTTAGGAACTTCATAGGCAGCTACACTAGCTGCACGGTTTTGGAACATACTCCCTCCCTGCTCGATAAGCGCAGCCACATCATTGAACTTCATGGTCAACTTTGCAGTAGCTGGACTACAGTTAGCTTTTGGCTTTGCAGTTGGTTTGTAATCTTTGTCGTTGGGGCCTAAGTAAGCGAATGCCTGAGAGCATGTTACAGTTAGACCAATAAACGCGGCAATGAATTGCTTTTTCATAATACTTCGTTATAGCTTCTTAAAAATCAAATTTCACACCCAAACGAATGGTTCGAGGTATACTGATGTTAAACGGATTTTGAATCTTCATGGTGTAGTAGTCACGGAAAGATTGCTCATCAATTTGGTTTTGGATAGATGTCTGGCTAGCCGCAGCAGCAAGATATCCGTCGTCGTCCCAGTTACCAGTTGCACGGTAAACGTTAAGCACATTGAACTGGTTGAAAAGGTTAGTTGCACGAACATACACTTGTAGGAATGCCGTTTTCTTTTTGTTCTCTTTGCTTCCGTATTCGATATTGATGGTTTTATCAGCTTGGATATCCAAGCGGTATTGCCATGGTAAACGTGAACCGTTCAAGGTACCGTTGATACCTGCATTTAAGGCGCCAATACCTTCGTCAGTAATAAACGTTTGAGAAGAATAAGGAGAGCCTGAATTGATATTGGCGATCATGTTCAAACCTGTATTTTCGAAAATACGGGTTTTGCCAATCATTGGTCCGTTGTAGTCTTGACCATCACCATAACGGTAGTCAAAAGTAAAGTTGAAGGCGTGGCGTTGGTCATAGCTGTACGGGAAGATCACACGTAGGTTTGGTAAGCCAGCATTTACGAGTGCAGACATCGACGTTGCATCTGATCCTGTTCCATCGGCAAACTGCAAGGTGTAGTTGGCTGTCATGCGGATGTTACCTGTCTGACGCATGTCGTAAGCAACGGTTAAACCTTTTACCGTACCGAAGTCGCGGTTACCGAAAGTTTTGTATGTTACAGGATAAGCTTCAAATACGTTGATCAACTGTACGTTATCGCGTTGCTCGCGGTAGAATGCAGAGATTTTAACCGAAGAAGTACGTGTAACAACTTGTTGGAAACCAAGTTCGTAGTCTACTGTTTTCTCAGGTAGCAAATTAGCGTTATTGATGACGGCATTGCGCGACTGTATAAATTGGTATTCGTAAGGATTGAAACGGAAACCTGATGTAGGACGTTTGGTAAGGATATCGTAGTGTGCAAAGAATGATGCTTCCTCAGAAATAGGGAATGAAAATGCGATACGCGGCATCACGTTAACTTGAGCTTTGTAGTCTTCGAATGCCTCAGCTGTTGGTGTTTCTAGTGATGGATCTTGTAACCATGGGGCAATACCTGCTGCACCGCGAATTTTAGATGGGTCTTCGATTGGCGTACCAGTAGCATCGTACCATTGAGCACCATTACGGAAACCGTTAATGCTAGATGGATTGTTGACGTCATTGACATAAACAACGTAGTCGTCGCCCATACCCTCAGGGAGGTCAACCCAACTGTATTGGTTAGGGTCGTTAGATGCTAAAGCACGTGCTTCTTGCACAGTTTTAGCTGTGTAGAACAAATAAGGATCTTTCAAGACAGGTTGGTTGGCATCGAAGACGTCAACACGAACACCGACGTTAAAGACGATGTCTTTGAAGGCGAACTTATCCATGATGTAACCAGCCATGTAGATTGGTTGGAAAGCACCTACGAAACGCTTGTAATTACCGTTTTCGTCGAATTCGTTGAAGTATTTGTTGATGTCAGTGTTGCCACGAACTTTCTGACCGGTGTGGTCATAACCCCAATAGGACACGTAAGACTGACCGCTGTTGAGCAATTCGTCAGGAGAGAACATGTCAAACTGAAATAAATTTGGATCGTATTGGTCGATATCGACGAAGTCGGTACCTGCTGGGTTGTAACCTAATTTTTGACGCAAATTGTAGTCAAAGAACGATTGTTGGTCATTGTTGACTTGGCCTCCATACGCTCCGCTTCCGCTTAGATAAGCATCGCCTGAATTTAAGCGATTATAGGTGACCGCTTTGAATGAACCTGAGTCAGAGATAACTCCAGAATTGAGGTCGAGCTCGCGGATGTGAAAGTTGGCTAACTGGCGTGCAATTGACCAAATACTAACTGGGCCGTTGTCGCCGCTTGTCCAGCCGCGGTCTACGCGTTGTTCGTATTCAAAACCTAAGGAAATGGAGTGGTCACCGAGTACAACAGAACCTGCACCAGTTACTCGGAACTGATCGTTTTCAGATTTGCCAAAACCATTAGATGGCGCACCGATGTTGGCCCAAATACCGTAGACACTTCCTGGAAGGTCGCCATTTCGTAGCGCATTTCCCTGCTGAATTTGGAAGAGGTTTTCATAGCGGCCAATTGGATTGCCTTCGTAGATATCAAAGTATTGAGTAGTAATTGCTGCTAGGGTAGCATTTGTTTCAGATGGCGTGAAGTCTACCTCTACATCGCGGAAACCATTGTGCACATACATTTGTGTAGCAGGATCGAACTCATAGGAAGGAACTCGGGTTGTTTCGAATTTTCCTACGTGTCCGTAATTGAATAAGTTGTATCCGTGGTTAGGGTCGTAGGACTCATCGAATGACTTTGAGTAGTCAACCATTAAGCTATAAAGTGCTGATTTGATTTTAGAACTTGAGCCTTCGCGATCGTTGTTGAAACGCTGAGTGAGACGAGCATAAACACGGTAGTCCAAACTTTTACTAACGCCGTAGTTCGTAAAATTCAATAATGAGTTACCGAAACCGTAAGAGGTGCCTTGGAAGTAGTTCAATGAACCACCAAATTGTAAATTGACAGATGGCCCTGTATTGACGTCGATTTTGCCAGAAGCAGAGAAGACGCTATTGCGGGCATTCATGCGCCAGTCAGTTTTTTCGAAATCGTCGGCTCTGAGGAATAAGGCGTTGTGGAAAGTACCAAAGCCAGTAGATGTTGGACGCAATGGATTGGCAATTAGATCTTCGCGTGCTTCTTTAGTAATACGGTAAGAACCACCAGCTAATGGGCGAGAATCTAGCTGATCTGTGTAGTTGGCTGAAACTAAGAAACCTAAACGAGGACGGGTTTTGTTGCCAGCGGAGTCGCGCTGCATCCAGAGTGGACCAGACAACATACCTTCTACAAGATTATAACCATATTTATCAAGTCCAAAAACTTTGCCGTCGTAGCCATTAGGGTCGGCACCATTCAGATAGAGACCTGAACTTACTGCCTCGAGACTTCCGAAATAAACCGAAGACGGGCCGCGTGTTGTAATGGAGATGATACCACCGGTTACGTCACCGTAGTTGGCAGGCACACCACCAGTAATTACGGATACTTCTTCGAGTGCTGACTTTGGAAGGTTAGAGGAACCGCGCACTTTGATACCATCTATATAAAAGTATGTGGCGTCTGAACGCGTACCGCGAACAGAAATTGCTCCAGAACCTTCGTTAACGTTAACACCACCTACTGTTCCAGCCACAGCTGTTGCAGAACGTGCTGGTAAGCGCGCGATGTCTTCGCGGGTAACGGTTGCTCCTGATGCGCCACCATCTTTATCGATGAGTGGAACTTTATAGCGAACGACTTTAACTTCCTTGGTTTCTTGCGTTTTGGTAGTAAGCGTCAAGTTATCAAGGAAAGTGATGCGATCTGGGGAGATAGAAACGCCTTCCATTGTGAGGTTTTGATAGCCTCCTTCTGCGTTTCTTACTTCAACGTCATATGAACCTGGTTGAACACCACTAATTTGGAATTTACCCCTTTCATCCGTTAAAGCACTACCGCGAATTGCGCCAGCTTGCTTCAATAAGACCTTACTAAACTCCAATGGAGCTTTTGTTGCCTCGTCAGTCACTGTACCACGAAGAGTACCGAGACCGGATTGTGAAAATGCGTAAGTGCTTACAAATAATACACTTAAAAGCAATAATTTCAGTCTACCCACCATATGAATGCGTATAAATTTTACTATTTCTCGTTTTTTAAAGAATGTAAATATAGAAAATTCCATAGTCTTAACATAAAATTCATCAAAATTCTATCAGATGTTTGCGCATATTTGCAATACAATCTAGTGTTTACTTATGATATCCGTTTCAATTGATTTTCAGATTAGCTCCCTCCAATTGGTTTACATGAATTCATCTTCGGTAAATGAGCATTCAAATATTCTTTTGGAAGGAGAAGCTGAGCAATTCAAATTGCTATCGAATGATAAACGTAAAGTTGAGTTTTTAGGGGTGCGCTTTTTACGTAATTCGCTGTCCATCAAAGAACCTATTCAGTATTTGAGTAGTGGTAAGCCTCAGCTTTCGCAGCTTGGCAAGCCCATTTCAATTTCGCATTGCTCCAAATATATTGCGCTCGCTGTTTGCGCAGAGCCTGTTGGTTTGGACATTGAATTATTGGGCCGCGACACCTCTCGTATCATTAACAAATTTGTGTCTGAGGAAGAAAAAAATTTATACAAAAATAACTTGCCAAATGATGCGCTAGAATTATGGTGTGCCAAAGAAGCTGTTTATAAACTTTTTGATCTACCTGGGCTTTCTTTTAAAGAAGAAATTCTTGTTTTAAATAGAAAATTAAAAGGCGAACTGATCCTACTAGAGGGGATTGTGCAACGCGATGTTTTGAAGAAGAATTTTATGGTGAAAATCGCCAAAGAAAATGATCTCTTAATTGCTGTGGCTGTATTTACAAATGTGCTTTAAGGCTCATGTCGAGGGCCTTTACTGAATGTGTAAGTGCACCAACGGAAATAAATTGGACGCCAGTCAGAGCATAGGCCCTGATTGTTTCGGATGTAATGCCACCGCTCGCTTCGGTTTCAATGCCTTTCGGTATGCGTTGAAGTGCCTCTGTTAATTGACCCGGCGTAAAGTTATCGAGCATAATGCGGTCGTAATTTATTGGAAGTTGGAGCAATTCGTCGAGTTCTTCCATTGAGCGAACTTCAACCTCGACCTTGAGTTGAAGTTTTTGCTCCTTTAAATAAGCTGTTGTGCGTTCCAAAGCCGGGCCTAAACCACCGGCGTAATCGATATGATTGTCTTTGAGCATAATCATGTCGAAAAGCCCAAAACGGTGATTACCCCCTCCTCCTATTTTGACCGCATATTTATCGAGCATGCGCATGCCTGGAGTCGTTTTTCGGGTGTCTAAAAGCGTGCAATTTGTTCCTGCGATGAGCTCAACATAATAAGCCGTTTGGGTAGCGATGCCGCTCATGTGTTGCATGCAATTCAAAAGTAAACGCTCAGTGGCTAAAATGGAACGAGCAGAACCCTCCAAGGTGAAGGCAATTTGCCCGAATGAAACATGGTCGCCATCTTTTAATTGGGCGGTGAATACAAGGGCGGGGTCGTATAATTCGCAAATGCGTTGGGCAATTTGCATGCCGGCTAACACCCCACTCTCTTTGATCATTAAGACCGCTTTTGACTTTGCTTCTTTTGGAACACAAGCCAATGAAGAGTGGTCTCCGTCTTGGATATCTTCGCGCAGGGCAGAAAGGATAAATTCATCTAGCATAGAACAAAGATAAGAAGAGCCGTAGAATCCGCACAATGTTTCTAAATTTGAGCTGTGAATTCGAAAGAGCAACTCTTAGACAAAGTCAGTACATTACCTCATAACCCAGGTGTGTATCAGTTTTTGGATCAACAAGGACAGATCATCTACGTTGGAAAAGCAATTGACCTGAAAAAACGGGTGAGCTCTTACTTTCAGAAAGACCATCAAGATGGGAAAACAAGAACACTCGTTAAAGCGATTTGTGACCTGAGATTTACCGTCGTTGAAAATGAGTTAGATGCTTTGTTATTGGAAAATAACCTCATCAAAAGTTACCGTCCGCGCTACAATGTCTTGCTGAAAGACGACAAAACTTATCCTTGGATAGTCATCAAAAATGAAGCATTTCCAAGGGTTTTCCCTACTCGGCGCAAATTCAATGATGGCTCCACTTATTACGGGCCCTACCCCAACGTCAAGCAAATGCACCAATTGCTTGACCTCATCCGCGAATTATTTCAGCTCCGCACCTGCGCACTCGATTTACGTCCTCAGAAAATCGAGCAACAGAAATATAAAGTTTGTCTAGAGTACCATATTGGAAAATGTGCGGGGCCCTGTCAAAGCCATCAATCGAGCGCGCAATATGAGCAAACACTGCAAACGGTTCGTCTTTTACTGGAGGGTAAAAACTACTCGCTCATTCAGCAATTAAAAAAAGACATGCAGGCACATGCCGCAACACAAGCTTTTGAAGCAGCACAACATTGCAAGCAACTCATTGAGGCGCTCGGAAAATACCAAGCAAAATCAATGGTGGTATCGGATCATACCCAAAATTTTGATGTTTGCTATGTCGAAAAAACACAAAAAGACGCTTGGATGAGTTTTATGGTGATCAGTGAAGGAAGTATTGTTCATGCTTATACCTCTAAAGTATCTGATCCTTTGAATGCGCCCCTCGAAGATTTATATGTGCAGCTCATCCCTCAGCTCAGAACTCACTTTGAAAGCCAGGCTAAGGAGATTGTCGTTGGGATTGAAACACCCCTATTGCTTGTCAATTCCAAAGCGTTTTTTCCAAAAATTGGCGAAAAGAGGCACTTGCTAGACATGGCCATGAACAATGTAAGGCACGCACAATTACAAGTAAAAAAGGCTGAAATGAATAAAAGTACGGCGGTGCAAAATGCACCCATGCAAGCTGTACTCGAACTCCAAAGCGCACTCGCACTTCCTAAGGTTCCGCTGCATATCGAGTGCTTTGACAACTCCAACCTTCAGGGCACTAACCCTGTTTCGGCTTGTGTGGTTTTCAAAAACGGGGTGCCGAGTAAGGCCGACTACCGTCACTTTAATGTCAAAAGTGTTGTTGGGCCCGATGACTTCAGCACCATGAAAGAAGCTGTTGGCAGGCGTTACAGTCGTCTAAAAGCAGAAGGCTTGCCCTTACCCGACTTAGTAATTATAGATGGCGGCAAAGGGCAACTTGGCGCAGCGCTCGAAGCCATCGAAGAAATTGGGCTCCAAAAAGATCTCAAACTTATTGGCCTTGCCAAAAGGCTAGAAGAATTGTATAAACCTGGATTTTCAAAATCGCTCATTCTAAGCAGAAGATCTTTAGCCTTGAAATTAGTGCAGCAGCTCCGCGATGAAGCACACCGTTTTGGCTTGAGTCATCATAGGAATAGACGCAGTAAAAATGCCATCGGATCAGAACTAGATGAAGTCAGGGGTTTAGGCCCAAAAACGATAGAACTGCTGTACCACGAGTTCAAAACGCTTTCTAAAATGCAAATAGCAGACCCAGAAATAGTCGCAAAAAAAATAGGAGCCGCCAAAGCTAAGCTCCTATTTGATTATTTTAAAACGATTGCCGAGTAAAGAAAGGCAACGCGTTTGCTAGTATTATCTTACAACAAAAGTTCGTGTAGTTTGAACACCATTAACAACGAGTGTCAGTAAGTAGCTTCCGCCGGCTAACTGATTGGTTTCGGTGATGACCAAATTTGTACCCGGCTGCAATTGCAATGGGTAGTTTGAGATGATTTTCCCACTGAGGTCAGTAATGTGAAGTTGTGCCGCACCACCTGTTGTTGCTGTAAACTGCAAATGTAAGTCACCATCGGTAGGGTTCGGGTATACACTGAGGTCTGCAAACTCATT
>CANHSA010000050.1 GCA_947463345.1 Flavobacteriales bacterium | reverse complement strand
CCAGAACCGACTATTCCAATTTGTGTAAGGTGCATTACTGACCGTGACACTGTTTGAATTTCTTACCGCTTCCGCAAGGACATGGATCGTTGCGGTTGATTTTTTGCTCTACAACTACAGGTTGTTTTTTCTCTACTTCAGGCGCAGCAGGTGCAGAGTTGGCAATGGCCTCTTGGTTGCTGGTTTGTGCTTTGTCGTAGTTGTTTTGGTGGTCTTCTTGGTTGGTGCTCTGGATTTGTTGTTCTAGAGGTACGTCCATGCGCATGAGTAAGTCTAGGGCTTCTTCATTGAGGCGCATGAGCATGTTGCGGAAGAGCTCGTAGGATTCGAGTTTGTAAATGACCAATGGATCTTTTTGCTCGTATTGGGCGTTGCGCACGGCTGTGCGGAGGTCGTCCATTTCGCGAAGGTGTTCTTTCCATTCGTCGTCAATTTTGCTCAAAAGTACATTTCGCTCGAAGTATTTGCTGATGGCACGCCCTTCAGATTGGTAGGCTTCTTCGAGATTGACAATGAGTTGCATTTGACGGCGGCCGTCGGTGAGAGGGAATACGATGTTTTTGTATTGCTGAGACATGGTCTCAAAAACGTGCTTCACTTGCGGATAAGCCATGCGTGCAATTTTTTCGCATTTGCGGTCGTAGGTTTCGCGGAGCGTAGCGTAGACGCGCTCGGTGAGTTCGGCTGCATTAAGTTGTTTGAAGGTGGCTTCGTCGACGGGTGTTTCGATACCGATGAGGCGCAAGAGTTCTAGTTCGAATTCTTGGTAAGAAACTTTAGAATAGGTGGCAACGGTGTTTTCACAGAGGTCGTAGAACATGTTGTCGATGTCGATATCGAGGCGGTCGCCGTACAGAGCGTTGCGGCGCTTGCGGTAAATGGCCTTGCGCTGTGCGCTCATGACGTCGTCGTATTCGAGGAGGTTTTTACGCATCCCGAAGTTGTTTTCTTCGACTTTTTTCTGCGCGCGCTCGATGGATTTAGAAACCATACCTGCGGTAATGACTTCTCCTTCTTTGAGGCCCATGCGGTCCATGATGGAGGCAATGCGCTCAGAGCCAAATTTACGCATGAGGTCGTCTTCTAGCGACACAAAGAAGCGAGAAGAACCCGGGTCGCCTTGACGTCCGGCGCGTCCGCGCAACTGGCGGTCTACGCGACGGGAGTCGTGGCGTTCGGTTCCGATAATGGCCAAACCGCCGGCTTCTTTGACGCCTTCGCCGAGTTTGATGTCGGTTCCACGACCTGCCATGTTGGTGGCGATGGTGACGGTGCCGGCTTTACCTGCGTTGGCAACAATTTCGGCCTCTTTTTGGTGGTATTTGGCGTTGAGGACTTGGTGCTGAATTTTTTTCATTTGCAGCATGCGCGACAACAACTCGGAAATTTCAACGGTTGTGGTACCAACGAGCACTGGGCGACCTTTGGAAACGAGGTCTTCGATTTCTAAAATAATGGCGTTGTACTTCTCGCGTGCTGTTTTGTAAACGAAGTCGTCTTGGTCCTTGCGGGAGATGGCTCTGTTGGTAGGCACCACCACTACATCTAATTTGTAGATATCCCAAAACTCGCGTGCTTCGGTTTCTGCAGTTCCGGTCATGCCCGCAAGTTTGTGGTACATGCGGAAGTAATTTTGCAAAGTAATGGAAGCGTAAGTTTGGGTAGCGGCTTCTACGGTGACGTTTTCTTTGGCTTCAATGGCTTGGTGCAAACCATCTGAATAGCGGCGACCTTCCATGATACGGCCCGTAGATTCGTCTACGATTTTGACTTTGCCGTCCATGATGACGTATTCTACTTCTTTTTCGAAGAGGGTGTAAGCGCGCAAGAGCTGGCTTACCGAGTGAATGCGTTCAGATTTGATGGAGTATTCTCTGATCAGGACATCTTTGCGCTCAATGTAGGCTTCTTTTTCGAGGGCTTCTTTTTGCAATTTGGCGATTTCTGCGCCGATGTCGGGCATCACGAAGAAGTCGCGGTCGTCTTTGCCTGAAACGAGGTCGATACCTTTGTCGGTGAGTTCGATGGAGTTGTTTTTTTCGTCGATCACAAAGAAAAGGTCGACGTCGATTTTCTTCATGTTTTTGCCTTGCTCGGCCATGTAGAAATTCTCGGTTTTCTGCAAATGCACTTTCATGCCAGGTTCTGACAAGAACTTGATGAGCGCTCTGTTTTTAGGCAAACCGCGGTGGGCGCGCAAAAGGGCAATGCCGCCTTCTTCGAGGAGGCGTTTTTGTTCGTTTTTGTCTGGGTTGGGTTCGTTGATGACCGTCAACATTTTTTTGGCGTCGTTCAGGCATTGCTGAACAAAAGCTCTTTGGGCTTCTACCACGCGTTCAATGCGCGGCTTGAGTTCGTGGAACTCGTGCTCATCGCCTTTTGGCGTAGGGCCGGCAATAATAAGTGGCGTACGGGCGTCGTCAATTAAAACGGAATCGACCTCATCGACAATAGCAAAATGGTGCTTGCGCTGAACGATGTCGTCGACGTGGCCCGCCATGTTGTCGCGGAGGTAGTCGAAGCCAAATTCGTTGTTGGTTCCGAAGGTGATGTCGGCTAAGTAAGCCTGGCGACGGCGCTGAGAATTGGGTTGGTGTTTGTCGATGCAATCGACGCGCAAACCATGGAATTCGTACAACGGACCCATCCATTCTGCATCGCGTTTGGCGAGGTAGTCGTTGACAGTGACCACGTGAACGCCTTTGCCTGAAAGGGCATTGAGGTAAACGGGTAGGGTAGCCACCAAGGTTTTACCTTCACCGGTTTGCATTTCGGAAATGTTGCCGCGGTGCAAAACAGCACCACCCATGAGCTGAACGTCGTAGTGAACCATGGCCCACTGAATTTTGTTGCCAGCGGCAGTCCATTCGTTGTGCCAAATGGCGCGGTCGCCTTCGATGCTGATGCCATCGCGGGCTGCAGCAAGTTGGCGGTCAAATTCGGTGGCGCTGACGCTGAGTTGTCCGTTTTCGGTCCAACGGCGTGCAGTTTCTTTAACCACTGCAAATGCTTCAGGTAAAATAACGAGGAGTTCTTCTTCGATGCGTTCGTCGATAGACTTCGTCATTTGGTCGATTTCGTCGTAGAGTTTTTCTTTTTCTTCAAAGGAAGTTTGAAGGTCAGCAGCTTTTGCTTCTAGCCCTGCGAGGGTCTCTTCTAGAGGAGCAATGCTGAGGCGAATTTGCTCTTGGAAACCGCGTGTTTTATCGCGGAGTTGGTCGTCTGAAAAGTTTTGTACGCTTTCCCAAGCGGTTTTGGCTTTCTCTACGAAAGGCCAGTATTCTTTGCGGTCTTTTGCGGTCTTGTCTCCGAAAATAGATTTGAGTAAATCTCCGATCATGTGTATGTTCAATTTAGCGAACTTCAAAATTAATGAATTCTATGGATTTTAGCGGCAAATAAATCGTATTTCAGCTATCTTTGTGGCATGCATGAATTAATAGTTATCCTAGATTTTGGTTCTCAATATACCCAACTGATTGCCAGAAGAATCCGCGAACTCAATGTTTATTGTGAAATCCACCCTTGGAATAAAATACCAGAGCTCGGTAGCAATGTCAAAGGAGTGATCCTCTCAGGGAGTCCATTTTCTGTCCGCGACCCGCAGGCTCCACGCCCAGACTTATCAGCCATCAAAGGCCAGCTACCACTTTTAGGGGTTTGTTTTGGTGCGCAATATCTCTCGCATCATTTTGGTGGCGAAGTATTGCCGTCCAATACCCGCGAGTACGGCCGCGCGCACCTCAATTTTGTCGACACCTCCAATGTCCTGACCAAAGGCCTTACGCAAGGCTCGCAAGTCTGGATGTCTCATGGTGACACCATCAAAAAAATTCCTGCCAATTACCAAATCATTTGTTCTACCCAAGACGTCGAAGTAGCGGGTTATGCCATCGAAGGCGAACAAACTTTTGGCATTCAATTTCACCCAGAAGTCTATCACTCCACAGAAGGCAAAACCCTTTTGCAAAACTTTATTGTAGACGTCTGCCATTGCGCCTGCGACTGGACCCCCGATTCCTTTATTGAAGAAACCACCGCGCGCCTCCAAGCGCAGTTGGGCCAAGATAAAGTCATTCTAGGGCTTTCAGGTGGCGTTGATTCCTCAGTTGCTGCGGTGCTCTTGCACAAAGCAATTGGCCCCAACTTACACTGTATTTTTGTCGACAACGGTTTGTTGCGCAAAAACGAATTCGAAGAGGTCTTGGCTTCTTACCAAGGCATGGGCCTAAATGTAAAAGGTGTCAATGCCGCAAGTCGTTTTTACGACGCATTGGCTGGTCTCACCGATCCAGAACTCAAAAGAAAAGCCATCGGTAAAATCTTTGTCGATGTCTTCGACGAAGAATCTAAATTGGTCGAAAACGCCAAATGGTTGGGCCAAGGCACCATCTACCCAGATGTCATCGAGTCCGTTTCTGCTACCGGCGGGCCTTCTCAAACCATCAAATCGCACCACAACGTGGGCGGTTTGCCTGACTACATGAAACTCCAAGTAGTCGAGCCTTTGCGCTTACTCTTTAAAGACGAAGTCCGTCGCATTGGTCGCTCTTTGCAAATAGATGAACGCATTTTAGGCCGTCATCCGTTCCCGGGCCCAGGTCTTGGCATCCGCATACTTGGCGAAGTCACTTCAGACAAAGTGCGCATCTTACAAGAGGTCGACGCTATTTTCATCAATGGCCTTAAAGAAGACAACCTCTATAACGACGTTTGGCAAGCAGGTGCTATTTTCCTACCTATCCAATCTGTGGGCGTCATGGGCGACGAACGCACTTACGAAAACGCTGTGGCACTCAGAGCTGTGAGCTCCACCGACGGCATGACCGCCGATTGGTGCCATTTACCTTATGAGTTCTTGGCCAAAATCTCCAACCGCATCATCAACCAAGTGCGCGGCATCAATCGCGTCACCTACGATATCAGCTCTAAGCCACCAGCCACCATTGAATGGGAATAACATGACGCAATTTTTTCTCTTTATTGGCATCCTATTCTTCAGCCTAAAAGCTACAGCGCAAGCTTTGCCAATCATCGAAAAGAATGGTCAGAAATACTACCAATATCAGCTACAAGAGGGGCAAACACTCTACCAGCTTCAAGCGCTCACCAAACTAGATGCCGACCAACTTTTGGTTCTGAATCCTGGTTTAGAACGCGGCGTGGAGGCAGGCAGCATCATGGTCTTTCCTGTGCAGCGCGGCACCATTTACCATAAAGTACAACCCGATCAAACTTTATTTGCGGTGTCTAGAACCTATGAAGTTCCGGTAGACTCCCTCATGCGTTGGAATCCAAGTGCCAAATCGGGCCTCAAAGTTGGTCAGTCACTGCGCATTCAAAATGCCATCCTGCCTTTTGATGCTGCCCAACCTCAAGCACTTGTTGCTCAAAGCCAAGCTACATTTCCCCACAAACTCACCGATACCATCATCAAACACACCGTTTTGGAAAAAGAGACACTCTATTTCATTTCAAAACGCTACATGGTTTCTATAGACACCCTCATGGCGCTCAACAACATGAGTTCCTCGCGTGTGAGTCCGGGGCAACAAATCAAGGTGCCCATTCAAAAGGAGAAATCCAATAGCGTGCCCGTGCAAGTCATTCCTTCGGCTCTAAAAGGAGGCTCTTCAGCAGCTTCACTCGATTTTCCTGTACCCCGCAAAGCGCTTTACAATATTGCCGTTTTTTTACCCTTGCAACTAGATTCCAGCGCCAATAACAATCGCTTTGTTGCGGCGGCCGCCCTCGACTACTACATGGGCATGAAAATGGCCCTCGACAGCTTAAAAAAACTGGGTTTTGCGGCCAATGTGCATGTTTTCGACGACAACTCCCTTACTGCTAGCCTAGAAGAGCAATTGAATAGTCCTCAAATGAAGACAATAGACCTCATTTTTTCTCCGCTCCAAGAAAAACAAGCTAAAATCGTCGCAACCTATGCCAAACAAAATGGCATTCCCGTTGTGTTCCCTGTTCAAATGCCTGCTGCAATTGTGCAAATGGCACCTAATTTCATCGCTTACACAACCCCAGATGCATTGCTCATACAAAGCTTGGCTGCTCAAATCCATCGGGAATACCAAGGTTATACAGTCGTCCTCATTAACAGCCCCATTGCTGCCGATCAACAGCTAGAGCAACAATTCAAAACGGCTTTTGGCAAGGTTCCTACCACTCAATCCAAGCTTAAACTTCAAGAGGCTACCTGGGCAACGTATCCAAAATTCAAGCCCGTTGGTGGTCCGCAATTATTGGTAAGTTTCAGTTCGGACCGTCCAAAGGTGGTGGCTTTGCTCAAAGCAGCAGCGCTCGATAGCAATATGTTAGTAGTGGGTCAAAAAGACTGGCTAGACTACAAAGAACTCGACGACCCCTCTGTGCGCAACGAACCATTTTTGGTGGCATTGCCGAGTTATTTCAATTACCATTCTGCTCAAATCATTCCTTTTCACAAAACCTATCGCAAGCGCTACAACGCCGACCTCACCAAAATGTCGTGTCTTGGTTTCGACCTCACGCTGCACATCGGCAAGCAACTACTCGGCACGAACACAACTCAACAAGGCCTCATCAGCAATATGGCCTTGAAAACGGCGGCCAACGGCTTGTCTATCGAAAATAGCGCAGCAGTTGTTGTCACTTACAGAAACGCTCAATTGTTAGCACCAAAAAATGAATAAAACTGATATCTCAGCGCGTTTCCGCGACTTACAATTACATATTTGTCATGCTTTAGAGCAACTCGACGGCCTTGCCACTTTCCATGAAGATACCTGGGAGCGCCAAGAAGGTGGTGGCGGACACACCCGCACGCTACAAGGCGGCCGCATCCTAGAAAAAGCGGGCGTCGCTTTTAGTGCGGTTCATGGGCCAGTAACAGCCGCCATGAAACAACAACTTGGCCACGAAGGCGAGCGCTTTTTTGCAACGGGTGTGTCCATTGTGTTGCATCCAAAGCATCCGCAGCATCCCATTATGCACATGAACGTGCGCTATTTCGAATTAGAAGACAGCAACTATTGGTTTGGCGGCGGCATCGACCTCACACCCCATTTTGTAGATCTCCCAAAAGCAACTGCTTTTCATGCCTCGTTAAAAGAAGTTTCTGATCGCTACGACGCCAGTTTTTATCCCAAATTTAAAGAATGGGCCGACCGCTACTTCTTTTTGCCGCACAGAGGTGAGTCTAGAGGAGTAGGAGGTATCTTTTTTGATCAACTCGATGAAAGTTGTGGCCTCACCAAAGACCAACTTTTTGCTTATTGCCAAGATTTAGGTCGTTTGTTCCCAGTTGTATATACCCACCAGGTAGAAGGAGTGGTATTGAACGAGCCTACAGCAGCAGAGTTGGCTTGGCAAGCGCTCAGAAGAGGTCGTTATGTAGAATTTAATTTATTGCACGACCGCGGAACCAAATTTGGCATTTACTCAGGTGGCCGTACAGAATCGATCTTAATGAGTATGCCGCCTATGGCTAATTGGGTTTACAACCAAGAGCCAGCCGCAGGTTCTGAAGAACAAAAAACCCTGAGTTTCCTCAGGGCTTTCCACGAATTTTGTTAGTCGTTTATTGTTTGGTCAGCGTTAGGTAGTCGGTGCCACCGTTTCCGCCAGATACATCGATGAGTTTTATTTCAGTATCGCTATAAGAAATGATATCCCAGTCGTCTGAAAGGTCGTCGAGTTTGTTACTCACGTTAAAATTGATATTGAAATCGAGGTCGTCTAGGTTGTCGTCGTCGTTGCTATTTGAGTCTGTGATAGACCAAGTGCCAACATATGGATTGGAGTTGCTGCTCAGTAAGTCAGTTGCATTCAAAACGCCACTTTCTAAAAAGTTCAGACGAAAGGTGGCGAAATCTGCTGTTTCGTCGTCGCCATCGTCTATGTAACTACTCACTACCCAGGTGCCATCTGTAGAAATGTTAGTGATTTGCTTTTGGTTGCTCTGCCATTTGGAACATGCGCCCAATAAGGCAAGAAGGCTTAGGGAAAGTAAGGTGGTTTTCATTGGGTCCATTATTTTTTGTTAAAATTAATTCTTTTTTGTGGTAAAAAAATTAATTTCGGCCCATGTCACACATACACGGAATCCAGCACATAGGAGTAGCGGTTTCAGATATGGAACGCACCTTGCCACTTTACCGACAATGGTTCGGTATGAACATCCCTTTTTTTGATAGTGTGCAGGCAGCGCCATTGATGACGGTATTCACGCGCAACGAAGTCATTACAAAAAGGGCTAGTATGGTCATGAATTTAAGGGGCGGTTGTGCAATGGAAGTCATCGAGCCTACTTCATTTGAGCCAGCGCCTCTTCCGACAGATTTCATGTTAGGTGATATCGGCATTTTTGCAGTACACATGCGGATGTCCGAGCCAATCAAAGCTCGGCAACAATTGAATTCCAAAACAGCTTGTACGGAGCTCCAGCAGGACCCATTGGGCGCTGCTCGTTTTTTAACTCAAGATCCTGACGGTTTGTTCTTTTTTGGTGTCGAAGACCCTCAAACCTTCACGAAAACCACTGCTTGCCTAGGTGGCATTGGCGGCCTGAGTATTGGGGTGAGCAATATAGCAGCAGCTAAAGCATTTTATGCAAACTTAGGTTTTGACCAAGTGCTTTACGAAGGGAGCGGTATTTATGAAGATCTTCATGGATTTCCTGGAGGCGACCAATTTGTCGAGCGCGTGATTCTCGGCACCAAAGCAATGGCCACGGGTCCTTTTGGAGCAGTAATTGGGTTTTCGAAAATAGAACTCATTGCCGTGCCTCATCGCAAAGCTCAGAAAATTTTTAGAGGTCGTATTTGGGGCGATACCGGTTTTGTTCATTTAGGACTTGATGTTTTTGATATGGCTGTGCTCCAACAAAAACTACTAGCCAATGGGATTGATGTGAAATGCGACAGCCAAGCTGCGCTTGATATGGGTAAAACAAGTGTGCACTGCGCCTATATCTGCGATCCGGATGGTGTTCTGATTGAACTCATCGAAGTGTATAAAATCCCATTAATAGAAAAATGGGGGCTCTTTCTCAATGTGCATGGCAAGCGTGTAGGCCGCCATTTACCTAAATGGATCATCCAATTACTGCGTTTTTCAAGAATCAAAGATTAACTACGCAATATTTCTGCGGAATAATTACTTTTGAGCATGTTAAAGCTCAAAGCGCAAAGTCAACGCCTGCAACTCATCCTCAATTTCTTGAAGGAGCAAGCCTTTATGCGGGCTTCGTTTAGTCAAATTCAAGAGCATCTGCATCAGGTGTTGCCAACTATCGGGCTCAAGCCAATTTCCAGGCGCTCCTTGGAGGCCGATCTGCAAGTATTGAGGGAACAATCCACAGAAAAAATACTGCACGTACGGGTTTCCAAAAAACACTATTACCAACTCTTGGCAGCTCCTCAGGCTGCGGTTTCTGCTGCATTGCAAACGAGTATGCTGCAGCAACTTGGCCAACAGCTTGGCGCTAAAATCCAAGACAAGCAACATCATTTACAAGATAAACTCGTATTTAGTTTTTCTGCACTTAATGACGATGGCCAATCTTTGCAAATCGCGGCCACCTGCTTGCAAGCCATTGAACAGCAATACTTACTACAGTTTTTGTATCAATCTGCCTTTGGTACTTATAAGTCAAGATTGCAGGTAGTTGCCCCGTTACAAGTGCGGTTTTACGAAGGCCGTTTCTATTTAATTGCTTGTGAGTGGTCTGAACGTCAGAAAGCGCCAAAGCAACAAGTTAAAGTATTTGCCTTTGATTTGATAGAGAATTTTGTAGTGGTTCCAGCGCTTGCCGAACGCGAAGATGGGGCAGAGGGCGAACTTCAAAAATTCTCATGGGCCCGCTTGTCTTCTGAGGTTGAGCTCAAGACCTATTTCAAGCATTGTTTGGGAGTTGCGCGTTTCAAAGACAATATTCCCGAACTCATCCGCTTGAAATTTACCGATTGGGCCATCTCTTATGTCAAAGCACGCCGCCTGCATTCCTCACAACGCATTGTGGTTGACAACCCAAATTACATCGTCGTAGAGCTTTATATTTACCGCACTTATGAACTTTCCATGTTGCTGTCGCGTTTCAGAGACTACGGCGTAGAGGTTCGCTAAGAAAAGTCGCTATCCACGGCGCAAGAGAGGTAGAGGCGTTTGAGCGGGCTTTGGGGGCTTAGGCTTGTTGTTCTAGTTTTGCACGAATAAGGAGTAAAATAGCAATAAATAGAAACAGTGCAAGATAATGTAGGTATTTTGTCCTGAAGAATTTTAGCTGAACAAGAGCACTGAAAAGACCAGCTATGACGACTGTCATGCTAATGGCTAAAACAAAAGGGTTATAGGTGAGATCGGAAAAAAATATAATGGTTGTTACAATCTGCAATAAAAATAAGCACGCAACTAGACTGGAATTGTAAATCGTTTGTTTCATTCTTTGGTAAATTTCTATCGGAAATTTTATTTAAATGATACATAATTGGTACATTTCATAAATGATTACAGAGTTAAAATCAGAAGTAGAGAAGCATTTTGCGCGTAAAATTACCAATAGAGGTGATTGTGAGGCACTTGCACAGGATATCTACGAGAAAACGGGTGCTGTTCTTTCGTATAACACTATTCGAAGAATATATGGACTTGCCGCTTATCGAAAACCAAGAGCAAGTACCTTAGATCAATTGGCTGCATACTGTGGATTTGATTCATTTATTGAATTTTGTCAGCGCTTTCATGAATTTGATTCATGGCCTGAGACGGAAGAAGTTCATGTCGTGATGGCGGAATCTGAATTAGATAAAATTTCTGATTTGTTGCGCCGGCGCAAGATCCAGAACCAAGATTTTGCGAGTACTTTTGCCATGATTGTACGAGATCTTGTATACAGAGATCGCTTAGATCTTTTATTAGCGCTTTTTGAAACGGAAGATTTTCTTTTCGAGCATTTGCATTTTGATGCAGTGAGTCAGATTGGTTCTATGGTTGGTCTCTTGTTTCGTGATGCGCGCTTTTTACCAATTTCTAAGCAACTGTTGCACAGTCCAAATTTTAGGAATTTAGTTTTTAAATCTTTCGTCGATTACACAGCCTTCAGTGGACACTACGGACAATGGGTTAGTTACCTCTCTCAATCTGACGAACTTGATGCCGAAACAAAAGCGTTCATTGATTGTCTGAACTTACTGATTCAAAAAGTTAATTTAAAGCAAGTGAATGTAGAGAAGGTCGTTCAGCTTCCTTCATTTAAAGACAATTGGCATCCTATTCTAAGGGGACGAATTTTTGCAATTAAGTTTTTATTAGAGAATGATATTGGCCCCAAAATGGAATACAACAGGCAATTCAATGAAATAATCGCAGCGAACATAGAATTGAGTCAAGAACTACTTTATATCCCAACTGTACATAGTTTGCTGTTTCCTGAGCCACTCCTATGTGAATTCATATATAATCATCTAAAAGAAGGCAACCGCGTCAATTATTGGTATCAACTTTCTTTAGTGACGATTGAGCAAGTATTTATTGTTGCCATGTTGCTTCGTAAACAAGAATTTGAGCAGGCACGTGACAGGTTACAACAGATTTCTGTAGGACAGATCCGACATGGATATAAGAATCTAATGATGCTGTATTTGAGCTTCTTCAATTTATATATTGATAAGCATTTCAATACAAATCATTCCAAGCTAGCGCTTCGATTTATAGAAAATCGACAAAAAATCAACTACCCCCTTTTTACCGATCAGTACTTCGAAAACTACTTCAACAATTAAAGTCCATACAATTCCTGGTGCGCTTTTTTGTAGCGACGTTTCTTGATGTTGTACGGCAAGTTGCGGACCACGCGGCGAATCACTTGTCGTTGCATGTTTTCTTTGATGGAGCCGTACTGACCACGAAGGGTGCTTTGGCCATTCCAAATTTGCTCGGTGCTTTTGGCATCGTAGAGTGAAAGACTGAGTGTTACAATGTTGGTAATGGCATTTAAATTTGGGCTGTTCGAATTGATAATCATTGCTGTTGCTTCGCTAATGGGCTCAAGTACTTGGATATTTCCGAAGAGGAGCGCATCTACATGCAGTAAACTACAGAGGTCATTATTGGTAATTGGGGTATTGGGATAGCCGGCGCCAAAGAGGATG
>CANHSA010000049.1 GCA_947463345.1 Flavobacteriales bacterium | reverse complement strand
TTAATTTGTACTTGCGCGATGCAAAAAATCCACCATTACCACTCATAATTTTTGTTTTTTAGAATTTAGAAATTAATTGAATTATAGTTTATAGTTTAGTTTAGGATAATATCTGTTTGAATTTCTTCGCCGTTTTCTTGCTCGATATCTTTACCTCCACGACCAAGGTGAGTCATGGTATTACGGAAACCGATATAGCTTTTAGCGGTATCTTGATACTCATATGTTCTTGTAGCGTTCATTAGGTAGTAGCCGATGTCTTTCCAAGAACCACCTCGTAATACTTTGCGTTTTTTAACTGGCGCCTCGCCATCTTTGGCATCGTATTCAAAGTCTTGAGCCATGTCGTGAGCAAACTCATAAGTTGATTCGTCGTAGGCCGTTGAACACCACTCGGCAACATTTCCTGCCATACAATACAAACCAAAACCGTTTGGATTGTAAGAGTAAACTTTTACTGTGTAGAAACCACCGTCTTCGAAGTAGCGGCCACGCATTGGCTTAAAGTTAGCTAAGAAACAACCACTTGCATTTCTAATGTAAGGTCCACCCCAAGGGTATTGCATGTTGTCGAGGTCTCCTCTTGCACCGCGTTCCCATTCTGATTCAGTTGGTAAGCGGAAGTCGTTCACAAATAGGTCTCCGTTGGTTTGCAACCAAGAATGGAAAATTTGTGTGCGCCACACAGAGAAAGCTTTAGCTTGTGACCAAGTTACACCAACTACTGGGTAGTTGTCGTAGGCTGTATTCCAGAAGTAATTTTGAGCCATTGCCGACTTGTTGGAATAGGTGAAGTCACGGACCCAACAAAGTGTATCGGGATAGATATTGATGCGTTCTTTGATGATAAAGCGCGAGCGATCAGAATGGCCGCGAATGGCATTGTGTGCACCTTTACTGTTAGTGAAACCAAGGTCTAGGTCTTGACCTGGATTTTGGAGGATGGTTCCGCGTAAAGAACTGGTGTCGTTGAGTTTGCTGAACTCAGACCATTGCTCAGTATAAACAGATGTATCGACCCATACCTTGTTGGTATTTTGATCCATGGTCATGAGCGTCGAACGGTGTTGGTCATTAGATTTGTAATCTTTTCCGAGTGGCTCGCGACGTGAACGCTGATAAAGCGTGTTGCTTGCTTCACCATTTAAACTATCGTAAGAGAAAGTTTTGCGTGCATCGATAGATTTAGTAATTACCTTACCTCTGCGAGCAGCTTCTTTGTAGTCGATCCAATAATAATCAAAGTAGAGCAAACGCGTATCGATTTCGCGACGGTTGTAGAAACGTTCCGCTTCGCTAAGATACATATCTGAAAGCATGAAGGCGATTTCTGGATCTTCGTAGTCGATTGGTTCCATCCAGTTAAGGGTGAAATACTTACGGTTTTCTAGACGACCACCTTGGTTGTATTTAGTTTTGGTAGATGCTCCTTTAGCACTTGTTTTGTCAGGTGCATTTTTCTTAGCAGCACCCGTGTACATTTGGAATATACCGCGTAAATCGTCATCGGACATTACAACGTCGAATTTTTCATCCGGACCACCAGTGATGCCATATTTCTTTTGATCGTATTGGAATCCGTTGACTAATTTCTTGCCTTTACCTTTAGATTTGTCGTAGTTGCCCAACATGGTCATGATGGTTTTGTCGACCTCGGTACTGTTGGTTGAATCCATAAATAATTGGAAAGGGGTGTTGCCACCTTGGACATCAGAACCCATAGCCATTAAAGTGCGGTAAGGCTCCTTAAAGAAATTGTCTGGGATGTTTACCCAACGCTCTGCTTCTTCGTCGTAGCTACGGCGATAGAGTTTTTCACGGGCAATGGAGTCGCGAACCCAATGCACAAATTGGCGGTATTCGTTGTTCGAAATTTCTGTGGCGTCCATGTAGAAAGCAGGAACAGACACTGTACGCTTGCGCGCAGTGTGCCATCCCATGATGTCTTCATCGTCTTCACCGGCCTGATAGGCTCCGGATGGCACGTATACCATGCCAAGTGGAACTTTTCCAGGACCGAGGACATCTGGATACCAGGTGTCTCTACCACTCACACCTACTAAATTCCCTTCGATGTCGCTACAAGCGTACATGAAGCTAAGAACAAAGAGAAAACTTAAATACTTTTTCATTTGTTTGTTTTTGGTTCTGACCTACTCCCAAGTAACTTGCTACAGGTATAATTTCGGGTATAACGTAAGAACAATATAAATGGTTACACTTTTTTCCTCTTATAACCAACGAGGGTGTCTTGCTTTCGTTTTTGGAGGCGGCGGCAAGAAGTAACAATATTTAACCATCATTTCGTGTGAACCACGAGAAATGCTAGCTAATTTATTAATGTTGATATCGTAAGAATAACCAAAATGGAAATTCGGGATTGGCGAATAACCTGCCATAAGTGCAATTGCATCAGAGGTACGGAAAGTGAGACCACCGTAGGCTGGGTTACCACCGAGATCCATCATGTAACGAGCGTTGAAGTCAACAGAGAACTTAATGAGATCTGTACGGACAAGCATTTGTGCGTCAATGTTGTTACCAGTTCCAAAAGCATCTTTGAAAATGTAACCACCCATTAAATAGTAGTGACGTGCTGTTTGAAAGGATAAAGACAAGTTGGTTGGATCCGCTGAAAGATCGGATTCTGATAAATGCGTTGTTGAGAAACCTGCGTAATAGTTTTTGGCTTGGAAATACAAACCAAAATTTGCATCGAATGTGGTTGCGGCAAAACCTGTCGGTATGGAGGGGTCTTGAGCAGCAGGCAAACCATTAGGCGTTACCCAAACTGGATCTATGCCGTAGTTCATGATACCAAGACCAACACCTACCCCTAAAACACCAATGCGGCCAATTTGAATAGGGTAAGAATAGTTTAATAAGACGGTGTTTTGACGGGCAAAACCGATGGCGTCGTTGTAAAAATTAATACCAACACCGCCAGGAAAGAAACGAGACAGATTGGATTCGATGTTGAGTATAGTAGAATTTGGAGCTCCGTTTACTTTATCCCATTGGTTGCGGTAAATAGATGTTGCACAAATACCATTGTACATATCAATACCGGTTTTACCTGGATTGATGCTCATTTTGTCAAACATGAAGTGTGTGACAAGCTTGTCTTGTTGTGCGTAGGACGTAAACAACAAAACAGAAAATGCAGCAGTTAGTAGTCTGTTATTCAATAGCATAAGCATAGTTTAGCATGTATAAAACCATCGCATTTTCATAGAATACGACAATTTAAGGTGCTAAAGTAAAGAATTCTAATGGAAAATAAAAGGCTTTTTAATAAAAACCTTAACCCAATTTTTGATATGTCTTCCACCATAAATCCGGCAAATCATTATTCATAGCATTATCGTAGTCTGACTTATTGCACGGCACTAAATGATGTCGCTCATAACGAGAGCCGCCTTGTGGAGGATATGGAACTTCCATCCACCAGCGTGCAGACTTGTTGCTTTTATAAAAAATGAGCTCTCTTGAAACTTCATCCATAAAAACTGTAAACTTGGTATAATCAGCCTTGCTGCCAAAAGGAAAATCACCTACCCTTGAAAAATATCCTTGTAGGAAATACCAAATTCCTTCTGCCAAAAGGGATGCTCCGGTTTGTCCTAAAGCGGCTTCATTGAAAAATCCAATACTGGTAACTTTATCAGATATTCCAGCATATTTCATCATCTGGCAGAATTGTGCTGCTGTGAAACCATTGGGCGCTCCTGAAGAGCTGCCGAGATCGGCGGTTTTGATGGATTGGATATCTACACTAATGATGTCGGCATTGCGCAAATGGGGTTCGGCTAAACGAAAATCTTGATTGAACTCACCAAGGCGACAAATATCAAAAAACAATTTTTCAAAAAGTTCGTGCTCGGCTGCCGCTGCGTAAGGTTGCTGAAGTCCGATTATAGCATGGTTAAATAAATAACATGGGCGTTGCAAAAGCATATGACTCAGATAATTCTTTGAGTTGAGTGTTTCTTCTGCGCTACCGATGTCGATACTGCGATCAATGCTGCAAGTGTTGACCAATTGCTCTAACCGTTCATAACCTTGATAGATGGCCATGGTGAGGTCTTGACTACCGCCTATAACAATTGGTAGTATATTTTTCTTTACAAGTTCGCTCACCACATTTGATAGTGCAAAATAAGTGTCGGCAATTGTAGCCCCGGGCTGGATAGTGCCGAGGTCGTAAATGTTTTTAGTCCAGGTGGTTTCTGGATGCAATTGATATAGGGCAGATCTGAAAGCCGGAACTGCGTATTGATCTACTGACGCACCTCTAAATTCGGGGATAGAAATGATGGCACAACCGGACTCGTTTAAATCAGGAAAATCTGTTTGATAACACTTGATTTGAGCACCCAACTGACGTTCGGTATAGGTCAGGTCTGGAGCAATTGGCTGAAAGTAAATGGACAGATCTATCATTCTTGAAGAATTTTGGCAATGTTTGGCTTGAAATAAAGTTCAGATTTCAACACTTTACCATCTTCGCGGTAAATGGGCTTCCCATTTGCATCAAGCTTACTCATGTTTGAACGCTGAATCTCTTCGAAGACTTCCGTGATTTTGTCCTGTAAGCCATGGCGCAAGATGGTGCCACATAAAATATATAATTGATCGCCAAGCGCATCGGCAATCTCAACTAAATCTCCGTTTTTTGCAGCTTCTAGGTATTCTTCATTTTCTTCCTTCATGAGGTCGAAACGCAATTGAACTTCTGCTGCATTTAAGCTACTTGTAGGCGCGTAATTATTTTGAATGCCAAATGCATCGTGAAATTGAGCAACTGCTCCTATGATTTCTTTGAATTCCATGAGTTAATAGTTCAATAGTTTGGAAATAGCTGTCGCGACTTTTTGTGCATTGGGCAACATGGCGGCTTCGAGGCCTGAGTTCAACGGAATGGCCGGCGCATCGACAGACGCAACAATTTCGATAGGCGCATCTAGATGAGCAAAGCAACTATTTTGAAGGCGCCCCGCTATCGCTAATGTGAAAGAATTTTGAGTGGTTTCTTCCGTAACTAATAAAATTTTGCCGTGGCGCTGACAAAGCTCCTCCATGGCGTCGATATCGAGCGGATTAATGGTGCGCAGATCGAGTATTTCTACCTGCCCGTCGAACTGACTGGCGGCTTCAAGACTCCAATAAACACCTCTTCCGTAAGTGATGATGCCGATAGACTCACCATTTTCAATTTGAGCGGAATTGGCTTCTAGAGCAATTCTTGCTTTTCCAATTGGCACAACGTAGTCGGCACTTGGTTCAATACTCATGGCCCCTTCTGTTCCGGGGATTTTTGACCAATACAATCCTTTGTGTTCAAGGATAACCACAGGGTTAGGATCGTAAAAGGCAGCCTTGAGTAAACCTTTTAAATCAGCTCCGGTCGATGGGTAAACAACTTTGATACCACGGATATTTGCCAATACAGATTCTACACTTGATGAATGGTAAGGGCCGCCTGAACCATAGGCGCCGATAGGAACGCGAATGACACAACTCACGGGCCACTTTCCGTTAGAAAGATAGTTGGAGCGTGAAACTTCTGTAAAAAGCTGATTGAGCCCTGGCCAAATATAATCGGCAAACTGCACTTCTACAATTGGTTTTAAACCTACTGCTGACATTCCGACCGTTGAGCCAATGATATATGCTTCTTGTATGGGCGTGTTGAATACGCGATCGTCTCCGAAAGTTTGGGCTAAAGTTGCCGCTTCTCTAAAGACCCCTCCTAGCCTACCGCCTACGTCCTGACCATAGAGCAAGGCTTCGGGATGTGCTTCCATGATTTCACGCATGGCAAAAAGAGCGGAGTCGACCATAACGGTTTTCTTTTTGCCCTCTGGCGCGCGCTCCCCTTTTTCTTCGGTGATGGGTGTTGCCGCAAAAATGTGATCTTGTATACTGGTTGGGTCTGGGTCAGGGGCTTGTAGCGCGGCGTCGTAGGCCGCATCAACTTCTTTTCTGATTTTAGCTTCGAGATTGATGAATTCTGCCAAGCGGACATCTTGCTGTTCCAATGCGGCCCGTAATTTTGGATAGGGATCTGCTTTGGCTGCTTCTTCGAGGTCGTCGCGGTACCATTCTTTGCGCACCCCTGAGGTGTGGTGGCCAAGCAAAGGAACCTTAGCGTGAATTAAAAAGGGGCGGCGTTCTTTGCGCACGGTTGCGATCACCTCCTCAACGGTTTGGTAGCAAGCCCAAAAATCGGTGCCGTCTATTGTTCTGGCTTCAATGCCGTGAAAACCTTTAATGTATTCGGATATATCTTGCGCGCGGGTTTCTTTGGCATTCGCCGAGATATCCCAACCGTTGTCCTGAACTAAATAAATGATTGGGTATTGCTTGAGGGCTGCCATTTGAAAAGCCTCAGAAACTTCACCTTCGGTACAAGAGGCATCGCCTAAAGAACAAACCACCACAGGTGCATCTTGAGGCTGCCAATCGGCCAGACCTACTTTTTCTTTGTATTGAATGCCCATGGCAACTCCTGTTGTTGGAATGGCTTGCATGCCCGTTGCAGAAGATTGATGCGGAATTTTGGGTTGATTGGGTCTGTTGAGCGAAGGATGCGAGTAGTAAGTTCGGCCACCTGAAAACGGATCGTCTTTTTTAGCAAAGACCTGCAACATGAGTTCTTCGGGTTGCATGCCGATACCTAAGAGAATGCTGTCGTCGCGGTAGTAGGGTGAAACCCAGTCTTGCGGTTGAAGCTGCATACCGACGGCCAACTGAATGGCTTCGTGCCCACGTGAAGTAGCGTGAACGTATTTAGCGGTAACCTCTTTATTAGCTTCGTATTTTTCGGCCATGGTTTTGGCAGTGCACATGAGTTCAAATGCGCGCCAACTCAGCTCTTTTTGCTTTGATTTTGACATTTTATTGATTCAGTTGGACAAATATAAGCATTGCCATTACATCTCACCCTTGTTTGATTCGATCAGACTTTGGTATTTTTGTCGAAAAAAACAAGATGCTCGGACTTCAAATGGCGACTGACCCCCGCTGGGTGCGCATTGTCGAAAAAAATATAGAGGAAATCCTTATTGATCACGCATACTGTGAACAAAAGGCAGCGAGTAACGCTATTTCCATGATCGTTACGTATCCACAATATCCAGATTTAGTGGAAGCCATGACCGCCATTTGCCAAGAAGAGATGGCCCATTTTCAAATGGTTCATGACAAACTAAAAGCGCGTGGATTGCAACTAGGTTTTGAACGCAAAGACCCTTATGTGAATGACCTAGCGCAATACCTCAAGCAAGGGAAGCTCAACAGTAAGCCGGCAGGTGTATTTGTCAATAAAATGCTGTTTGCAGCAATGATTGAGGCACGCAGCTGCGAGCGCTTTAAAATATTATCTGAAGAAATCAACGATGCAGATCTGCGTCAGTTTTATCGTGACCTCATGGAAAGTGAGGCGCGCCATTACACTACTTTCTTAGGCTTTGCCCGCAAATATGGGCAGGGCGTTGATGTAGATGCCGCATGGAAAGACTTTCTTGCTTTTGAGGCCAGCCTGATGGAAAGTTATGGCAAAAAAGAAACGATGCACGGTTAGGCACATCGTTTCTTTTCTTTGGTGGTGGATCAGTATTTAAAACGAGAGTAAAATTCCGGCATTCACACCACGCACCTTCGGAGCAGATCCTTCGTTAAAGACGTCCGAGAGGCCATAGGTTGCATATAGACTCCAATCGCCATAGCCAATTGTCGCCATTAGGCTCGCTTGGAATGGATTGAATTGGAAATCATCTTTGGTTTTGTCTTTATTCTTTTTGTCATCGGCTTCCCATTTTTGGATTTGGCGTGCATCTACGCGAATGCCACCAACAATACCTGCAGAGATATTCCAAGCTTTATTAGGATTTTTACTTGTAGAGATTTGCAACAACAATGGTGCTTGTAAATAAGTAGAACTCAAAGTGTTTTTAGTGTAGTTAATTCCTGTCGCGTTGGCTACTAAGGTATCATTGACCACATTGAAGTCGTAGTTGCCTTTAATGGAATAGCGATTCCACTGGAAACCTAAGCCCGTTACTACACCTAAGTAATCTTTGATTATTGGAAAGCGCTTTTCAGCAAAATTCCATTGAAAACCAATACTCTTGGCTGGATCTAAAGTAAGAAAGTTGAGTTCAGTAGTACTTGCAAATTCTTTATTGGTATTCATGAAGCCATTGGCATTGACGCCGAAGCCTGACCAAATAGCATTGCCGTCGCCAGTAGTTTCGGCGTCTTTGCAATCGTTGCCGAATTCTTTTTCAAAAGTGTAGGAATCTTTGCCGTCATTGAGCACGATGCGCTCGTCGTCGTTTTCTATGATGACGCGCTCATCAATGATGATCTTGCGTTGTCCTTTTGGAAAGTCACCCTCTAGGGCTTTAAGTTGATCGAGATCTTTTATGTCTTTGGATTCTAAAATGACAATTTTCATGTTGCCAATTTTAATTTGTGTTGAATCGGAAGAACCGCCATTGAAAGATTGCATCATGGTTGTATCCATAAAAACTTCTACCCTTCTAGATCCAAAAGTTGAATCTTGGATATAGATGTTTTTCATTTGTTCGGTCAACATAGAGTCCATTTGATCAATTTGGCTGTTGATCATAATAATGGTGGTATCGTTACCCTGAATTTTAACGATTTTCTTGGTCTCGTTTTGTTGGGCAAAAAGCGCCAAACCTGAAAGTAAAAAAGCGGAAAGTAATTTAATTTTCATTTGTTTTTGATTTTGACCCTATGACGGGCGTTTTTTTGAATTGTTACTAAAGACGGGTTAAATTTTATTTTTTTGCACGATTGCGCTCCACACTAAAGCGGCCCAATTGAAAAACAATTTTGTCGCTATCTGTCATTTCTTCGACGCGATATTGAACCGGAATACCCACAGTTTGGCTCGCATAACGTGCAAATGTTTCTAACTTCAAATCAGTAGTTGGGGCAGCTGTTCCAAAAAGCTTTTCGTTGGTTTTCTGTAATAAAAATGCTTTAACCGTAATGGGTTCTTTTGCAAAGGCACTTGGACTATTTTGAGCTTGCGGCTCAGTATTTGACCCATGTTGTTCTGCAGTTGGGTTTGGAGTACTTAGTTCTTGATTTGGTTTAGTTCCAATTCCATTTTGAGCATACGCTTCTTGGACGATTGGTTCATCCGGAAGAGGCAAGATACAATCTCTGGGCACTTGTGAAACTACCTCGTGGATATGAGTGACCGATTGATACGTGTTTTTTAATGGAGAAGGCTTTAAAGTTGTAGCCATTTTTTTACCATTCGTTTGTTGTACAACTGATTTATTTGAAGCAACTCCTTTTTGAATAGGTTTTATAGAAGATGGGTCTGAAGCATTTTGATTAACGAGCAAAATGGCTGTGAATATAGCTGCTGCTGCACCAACTGGATAGACATACTTTTTGAAAGAAAATGCGCGAATAGGCGCCTCTTTTAGAAGTTGCTCTTGAAAGGGATAAACAATACTTTTATTTGGTTTTAGTTGTGTTTGTTGAACTCTTTTTTTGAAATCGAGGTAGACCTCATCATGGATTAATTGTGCTTCATAAAAATCCTCTTCTTTTGAAAGTAAGCCTTCAAACGAACCGATAGCCAGTTTATCATATGGGTGTCCTTCTTCGCTTTGATAGACCTCTAAATTTTCTAATTGTGATCGAACTAAAGAAGGTCCGTTGTAAGATTCGTTGGATAGAGATAGTATAGGGTGAGGTTCTAAATCTTCTGAGATTTCAGGATGCTCAAGCATGTGGTTATCTAGCTGTTGCCTTTCGTCAGCAGATAAGGTGCCTTCGTGAAAGGCAAGAATCAGATGTGCAAGTTGGGCTTCTGTTAAATTCATATCAGTACCTCCATTTTTCCGATGTATTGTTTTAAAAAACGGCGCGCTCTAAAAATATAGACCTTGACCTGATCGACAGAAATGTTGGTCATCTCTGCAATTTCTTGATAGCTATAGCCTTCGTAATCGCGCAGCGTTAATACCATTCGTTGAATTTCGGTAAGTTGCGCAACGCCTTCGTCGATGAGTTTTTGGACGTCGTGGGCAACGCGCGGCTCTTCAATTGCATCTGAAAGACCGCTCAGGTGTTGGTGTTGTAATTTTTGACGACGTGCTCTGTCAATTTGTAAGTTCACAACTGTTCTGAATAAATAGGCTTTTACGCGCTGGTAGTCTACGGAGTCTACACGAACCCACAAGCGCTCAAAGGCATCTTGCACGAAATCTTGCGCTAGGTCGGTATCTCCTACGTTTTTAAGGGCAAAACGATAGAGCCGATCTGCGAATTCTCTCACACATTCGTTGTATTGCTGAACAGTCATAAAACAGCGCTAAGACGAACTGATCTAACAAAAGTTACACCAAGTTTATTCTGTCTTGTATTTTTGACGGTATTTCAAGTACAATTGCTCCTGAAAATTGGTGGTCGGAACAAACTTGCCATCGACCAAAATGGTGGTAAGTTGGTTTGTGCGCATATCTAATGCGGGACCTTTTGACACAAAGAAAGTTGCTTTTTTACCTGCCTCAAGTGTTCCGTAGTCTTTGGCTATGCCCATGATTTGACAAACGCTCAGAGACACGCTCATTAAAGCTTCTTCTGCAGTGAGGCCATAAGCCATGGTTGTACCGGCCTGAAAAGGTAAATTTCGGGTGTTCATTGGTTGCATGTCGCCATCGTTTTGTATGCAGAAAGGAATGCCTTGCGCTTTGAGCAGCGCCGGCATTTGATAAGGTAAGAAAGTGAGGTCGTCTTCACGACTTGGCAAACTGTGAACACGAGAAAGCATAACTGGAATTTTGGAGTCGCGTAATTTGGCGCCCACTAAATGCGCATCTCGGCCACCAACAATAACAGGAAATGCCAATTGAAAACTGGCTGCAAAGTCGATAATGTCGACGATTTGCTGGATAGATTCTGCATGGATATACACGCGTTTATTGGCGACAAAACAAGCTTTCATGGCTTCTAAACGAAGGTCATTTATCTGATCATCTCGATCTGTCGCGTATGTTTTGGCCAACTCAAAAAAGGAATAGATCTCGCGCTTTTGAGCTGCGTAATTTTTAGGATCATAGGGCCAATTGAGGTGAATGCCGTCGTCGGCGAAAACAGTGGCGTCTTCCCAGTTCCAGCCGTTGAGTTTCATAACTGCAGAACTTCCGGAGATCCAGCCACCACGCGGTGTGGCCTGAACTAACAAGACGCCATTGGTACGAGTGGTTTCAACTACTTTTGATTCGACGTTATAGGCTATTTGGGCACGCACGTGCGGATTCCAGTCGCCAACATCATTGAAATCACGGGTGGCGCGCACTGCATCGATTTCTGTGAGGCCAAGGGTGTTGTTGGCCGAAACCAAACTCGGATAAAAATGCTGGCCATTGCAATTAATGATGGTATCCCAATCTTGTTTGGCAAATGTTTGGGTCAAGGAGTTTTTGACAAATGTGATGCGGTCATTGACCACGCCAATTGCGGCTGACTCCAAGACATTTCCATTGCCAATGTGAGCAGTTCCGTGTAACAACAGGATGCGTTGGGCGCTGAGGGTCGCACTCCAAATGAATGCAAAGAAAAATAACGTAGCTTTCATATCAATGGGAGTTTTCAGATTCAGTTGCTTCTTCGCCGAGTGTGTCGCAATGGTAATGTTTCTTGGCTTTCTTTTGCGGTATTTTAGTGGCTTCACCTCTTTCGCCTGCTGCGAGCATGAGGCTCAAGATACGAACGCGTTCTTGTTCTATTTGCAGTTGTTTTTGAGCCTGAACTGCTTCTTCATAATATACAACCCCGTCTATCATGGTGAGGGAGACACGCGCTTCAATACTCAGTGGATTAGCTGTCCAAAGTACTAGGTCGGCTGCTTTTCCAGTTTTGACGCTGCCCATTTGATCATCTAGGTGCAATGTTTTGGCAGGATTCAACGTCACGAGTTTCCAAGCTTGTTCTTCACTAAGACCTCCATATTTGACAGTTTTAGCTGCTTCCTGATTGAGTCTGCGCCCCATTTCGGCGTCGTCGGAATTGATACAAACTAATACGCCTTGTTCGGTCATGAGGGCTGCATTGTATGGAATAGCATCATTGACTTCAAATTTGTAGGCCCACCAATCTGAAAAAGTAGAGCCTGCCACTCCGTGTTTGTTCATTTTGTCGGCAACTTTGTAACCTTCCAAAATGTGTGTGAATGTATTGATTCTAAAACCCAT
>CANHSA010000048.1 GCA_947463345.1 Flavobacteriales bacterium | reverse complement strand
TCTAACACTTCTTTTGAAGTAATGGTATCGGCTGAAACGAGCATTCCGTATACCTGTACAGCAACGTGCTCATCTTTGCATTCATAAACCGTGGCGTCTAGGCGCTGTGACCAAACGTATTTGCTGCGGTTCTCCATAAAAAATGCGCGCAAGCCTGCGGTGTCTTTCACTGCTTTGTTCCAGACTTGGTCCTGCATGATTTCATACAAAATGATGCCGTCGTGGTACTCTTGTACGAGTGCTTTGTAGGCTGGATATTTAGCTGGCAACAATGCTTCTTCATAGGCCAAGATTTGGTTCTTTTCCCATTGGGTATAGAGTTGTTTAACGACAACTGCAGGGGCGTCTTTGCGAACCGTACGGAAATTTTTCTCGACATATTGGGCAAAAGCTTGTTGCTTGAATTTTTGACCGCCCAGAACAAACAAGGTTTTGTTGGATTTCAAAGAACTCGCCTTCCATTTGCCCATAAAGAAAGTGGAATCGATTTGTTGTTCGAACCAAGCGAGGCCTTTGTCGGCTTTGTAGGTGTAATTGTATTGTTGCTTGAGTTTTTGCACAAAGGAATCTTGGGTAATTTTAGAGCGTTCGTCTTTGTTGACTTTTGCTTGTAATTCTCTGCGCAGCAAGTCGTAGGATTTAACGGGTGTCCATTCAATGAGTTTGATGATGTGGTAACCGTATTGCGTTTTGACTGGCTTGGAGAATTCTCCTACACGCTTGAGGCTGAAGGCTGCATCTTCGAACTCCAAAACCATGCGTTGGCTTGTTCCCGAACCAAAAGCTGGTAATTCGCCGCTTTTTTTGATGCTATTGGCATCTTCGGAGTAGGCGCTCACCATTTTTTCCCAGGAAGCACCAGTAGAAAGGCTATCGTAAATTTCGTTGATTTTCTTTTCGGCATTTTGACGGGTTTCGGCACTGGCTTCGCGACCCGTAGAGATCATGAGGTGGGCTACTTTGATGGTACCGCGCGCAGCGCGTTTGTCGGTTACTTTTAAAATGTGGTAACCAAAACGCGTTCTGAATGGTTCAGAAACAGCTCCTACCTGAGTGGTGTAGGCTTTTTCTTCGAACGGATACACCATTTGGAAGGCCGTGAAATAGCCGAGGTCACCACCGTTATTGACAACAGATGGATCTTCGGAGCCCAATTTGGATTTGGCAACAGAAGCAAAATCTTCGCCTTTTTCGATGCGTGCCTTTAGACCGAGTAAACGGTTGTAAGCGGCCAGTGTGTCTTTCGGACTCGCATTTGGATCGAGTTTAACTAAAATGTGTGAACAACGCACTTCGGTTGCGGTGCGGTTGTAGGCTTCTTGAACCATTGCTTGATTTTGAACGGAGTCAATAAGGTAAGGCAATGCGAGTTGTTTTTTGTAGCCCTCGAGCTCTTTTTGAAGACGCGGCAGGGTGTCGTAACCAAGCGCTTCTGCTTCAGCTACCTTTAGCTTGAATACCTGAAACAATTCCATGTATCGGTCTAATGAATCTTTGTCAAAACTTGGATTTGGATTGTTTTTGGTGTAAATCTGTAGGAATTCAGATTTAGTTACAGGTTTGTCGTTGATGGTCATGACGACTGGCTCTTTTTGGGCAAAAGCAAGTTGGGTCATTAAGCCGAATAAGAAGAATAAGAGTGTTTTTTTCATTGGTTCAAGAGAATTTTAATAAATCTTTGATTTTAAATTACTTAATGCTGTAGTTTGGTGCTTCTCTGGTGATGGTTACGTCGTGTGGATGTGATTCGCGCACACCTGCTGAGGTAATGCGTACAAAACGCGCGCCTTTTAATTTGTCGATGGTTGGCGCACCGCAATAACCCATCCCTGCACGCAAGCCACCGATCAGTTGAAACATGACTTCGATGAGTTTGCCACGGTAAGGCACTCGACCAGAAATACCTTCTGGCACTAATTTTTTGATGTCGTCCTCGGCATCTTGGAAGTAGCGGTCTTTGCTGCCTTTTTGCATGGCCTCTAATGAACCCATTCCGCGGTATGACTTGAATTTACGACCTTCGTAGATGATGGTCTCGCCGGGTGATTCTTCTACGCCTGCAAACATAGAACCTAACATAACTACATCGGCACCAGCTGCAATTGCTTTAACGATGTCGCCGGTGTAGCGGATACCGCCGTCGGCGATGACAGGTACGCCCGAACCAGCCAAGGCTTTGGCAACTTCGTTGATGGCAGTGAGTTGAGGAACACCTACACCTGCAATGACACGAGTAGTACAAATAGAACCCGGACCTATTCCTACCTTAACGGCATCGGCTCCGGCTTCTGCTAAATATTTGGCGGCTTCTGCTGTTGCGATGTTTCCGACTACAATTTGAAGCTCAGGATAAACTGCTTTGACGGCTTTGAGTTGGTCTACCACACCTTTGGTATGGCCGTGAGCGGTATCGATGACAATTGCATCTACGCCAGCCTCCACGAGTGCTGCTACGCGATCCATGGTGTCGTGGGTAACGCCAACTGCCGCAGCGACGCGCAAACGTCCTAAGGTATCTTTACAAGAATTAGGGTGTTCTTTGACTTTGATGATGTCGCGGTAAGTAATGAGGCCGATAAGACAGTTGTTGGCATCGACAACAGGGAGCTTTTCAATGCGATTTTGTTGCAAAATGACCTCAGCGGTGGTGAGGTCGGTGCTTTCGCCCGTGGTGATGATGTTTTCGGAGGTCATGATTTCGCGAACAGGGCGCTCGAGGTTTTTCTCGAAGCGGAGGTCGCGGTTGGTGAGGATGCCTTTTAAATTGCGGTTGGCATCGACAACTGGAATACCGCCAATGCTGTTTTCGCGCATGAGGGTAAGTGCATCTTTGACCAACGCGTCTTCGAGGAGCGTGATGGGATCGATGATCATGCCACTTTCGGAACGCTTGACTTTGCGCACCTCGAGTGCTTGCGCTTGGATGCTCATGTTTTTATGAATGACGCCAATGCCTCCTTGTTGGGCAATTGATATAGCAAGTGCAGACTCAGTGACGGTGTCCATGGCAGCCGAGACAATTGGCGTATTGACAGCAATTTGCTTGGTAAACATACTTTTTAAAGAGACGTCGCGAGGCAGCACCTCTGAGTAGGCTGGTGCCAATAGGACGTCGTCGTAGGTTAAACCTTCAGTGATCTGGGATAGATTCGAGAGCGGCATGAACTTATTTTTTAATAAATTCCTGCAAATTTAACAATAAAATTTGCCATTCGGTTACCTATTTCACTCGGATTCGTCATGTTATTCGTAAATTTAACGTGTGAAACAGCTCTTCCTCTTTTTTTGTGTCGTTTTGAGCAGCTCTTTTTTAAGGGCACAACAAGACAACAAACCCCTTGTTCAACTCTCTGGCGTAGTTGTCACCGAAGAAGCTTTTGAACTCCCCTACGTTACGGTCTACAACAAAACGCTTAAAAATGGCGTCATCTCCGACGGCTACGGATTTTTCTCCATTGTTTGCCAACCTGGCGACACCCTCTACTTTTCGAGAAAAGGCTACAGCAGCAGTCCTTTTTGGGTTCCTGACACCCTCAACGAAAACCGCTACAGCATCATTCACATGCTTTCGCGCGACACGCTCGAGATGCCAGACATCCGGGTGTATCCTTGGCCCAACAAAGAAGCCTTTGCGCAGCATTTCGTCAACATGAATCCTTACGAAGACGACATTCGCCGCGCCCAACGCGAGCTCAGCGGAGAATCTTTGGCTTTTGTGGCCGCGCGCTTAGATGCCGATCCATCGCTGGCCTATGGTGCACTCACCAAACAACAAAACACAAAAATCTATACCAACGGGCAACTCCCTCAAAACAACCTGCTGAATCCTTATGCATGGTCTAAGCTCATCCAAGATTGGAAAGCCGGTAATTTAGGAAGACAGTAAGAAATCCTTTAAAATAAGTTTCTTATAAATTGAAGTGCTTCTGCGCTTCCACCGCGATGTATTCACCAATTGCTAAAGACGCTGTTGCCGCTGGCGAAGGCGCATTGAGCACGTGTATAGAATTGCCGTGGTATTCGATGCGGAAGTCGTCGCGGGTATCGCCGTCTTCGGCTAGAAGCAGTGCTCTAACACCGGAGCGACCTGGATGGATGTCTTCCATGGTAAGCGACGGAATCATGCGCTGTAGGGTTTTTAAGAAAAGTTTCTTCGAAAATGCGCGGCGGTATTCATTGATACCGAAAGACATATTGTTAAAGAAGAGTTTCCAGGTGCCTTTGTAGGTAAGCGCGTCGTAGGTATCGCGAAAAGAGAAATCGGTTTTGCCATAGCCTTCGCGCTTGAACGTGAACACCGCGTTAGGGCCGCACTCGATTTCGCCGTTGGTCATGCGCGTAAAGTGCACGCCCAAGAAAGGGAAATCAGGATTAGGAACCGGATAAATGAGGTTTTTTACTTTGTGGCGCGCCTCAGGCGTGAGTTCGTAGTAGTCTCCACGGAAACCAACGACTTGCTCTTTGAGGTCTACGCCGTCTTTGCGCGCCAGGCGGTCGGCCTGTAAACCTGCACAAAAAACGAGGTAACGTGCCTCAAATTTGCCTTTACTTGTAAAGATCGTGCTGACTGCCTCCCCTTTTTCAATACCTTGTACCTCACAGTTCAAATGCATGGCACTTTGCGGATTCGCAGCTAGCGCCAGCTCTACCATTTTTTGGGTCGCGCCTCTAAAATCGATGATGCCGGTTACCGGAACCCAAATGCCGCCAATGCTCTTGACGTGGGGTTCTATTTCGTTGACCTGCGCAGCCGTAATTTTTTCGATGCCTTCAATGCCGTTTTCTAGGCCAGTATTGAAGATTTTGTCCATGTTAGGAAGCTCAGAAGCATCGGTTGCCACGACTACTTTTCCGCAGACGTCGTGGGCGATGTTGTGTTCTTTGGCAAATTGCACGAGTTCTTTGCGGCCTTGAATGCAATTGCGCGCCTTTAAGGATCCTGGCTTGTAGTAGAGGCCGGAGTGGATGACGCCTGAATTATTGCCGGTTTGGTGGTCGGCCAAAAGCGCTTCTTTTTCAAAAAGTACGATACTGAGGTCGGGGAACTTTCTTTGTAGTTTATACAACGTGGCCGCGCCAACTATTCCTCCTCCAATTACAGCGATATCGTACTTCATAACATTAGTTTGATGCAAAGTTAAGGATTTTGTACTTTTGCAGCGATGAATCAGTTCGAACGTGTTGCTTTTTATACGCTGGGGTGCAAACTTAATTTTTCCGAGACCTCTACCATAGCGCGGCTCTTTGAAGACGGCGGGTTTGCCAAGGTCGATTTCGAGGACAGCCCAGACATTTTTGTGATCAACACCTGCTCGGTTACCGAAAATGCAGACAAAAAATGCAAACAACTCGTCAAGCGGGCCAAAAAAATATCGCCCGAATCTATGGTGATCATTTTGGGCTGTTATGCGCAGCTCAAACCTGAAGAAATCAGCCAAATACCAGGAGTAGACCTCGTGCTAGGCGCCAATGAAAAGTTCAATGTACTGGCTCATCTTGAAAAGAAAAGCGAAGTAACGGTGGTGCACGACAACATCAAGCACACCCACGACTTTATTCCGTCACACTCTTTTGGAGACCGCACCCGTTCCTTTTTGAAGGTCCAAGATGGCTGCGATTACTTCTGCACGTTTTGTACCATTCCACTTGCTCGTGGCAAAAGCCGCAATGCCAGTATCGAGCAAACCGTCGCCGAAGCTCAAAAAATCGCCAAAACAGAAGTCAAAGAAGTAGTCTTAACGGGCGTCAATATTGGTGATTTTGGTCAAGGTGGTGAGGAGAATTTCTTCGGTTTAGTCAAAGCCCTCGACGAAGTTCAAGGCATTGAGCGCTTTCGCATCTCCTCCATAGAGCCCAATTTGCTATCCAATGAAATCATCGATTTTTGCTTACAAGAAGCCCAGCGTTTTGTACCGCACTTCCACATTCCATTGCAAAGCGGTTCAGATCAGATCCTCGAAAAAATGCGCCGCAAATACCTAAGCGGGCTCTATGCAGAACGCGTCCATCAAATCAAATCTATCAATCCAGACACTTGTATCGGTGTAGACGTCATTGTGGGCTTCCCAGGCGAAACCGACGAAGACTTCCTCGCTACGGTTCATTTCCTCAAAGACCTCGATATTTCTCACTTGCACGTCTTTACCTATTCGGAACGCGCCAACACTGGTGCCCCCAAACTAGGCACCAAAGTGCCGATGGACACCCGTCGCGAGCGCAGCAAGATACTCCACTTGTTGTCGGACCGCAAAAAACAAGCTTTCTATCAGACACAAGTTGGCAAACACAAAACAGTGCTTTTCGAGCAAGAAGAAAACGAAGGCCTGCTCTATGGCTTCACCGAAAATTACGTCAAAGTAAAGACGCCTTACGATGCGCGCCTGATCAATCAAATTGTAGCCGTCCAATTGACAGAAATTGACCGCGATGGCCTCATGAAATGCGACATTCTTACTAACTTTGCATCGTAATTAGGCTTACGTCATGAAAACAACATACATCACACGTCGCGAAACCTTCAATGCCGCCCACAAACTATGGCGTCCAGAATGGTCCGACGAAAAAAACTGGGAAGTTTTTGGCAAATGCGCCAACCACAATTGGCACGGCCACAACTTTGAACTTTGGGTTACGGTCAAAGGCATTCCAGACCCCGACACCGGCTTTATCATGAACCTCAAACTCCTGAGCCAACTTGTCAAGGAACACATCATCGAAGCACTCGACCACAAAAACCTCAACTTAGATGTTCCGTTTTTGGCCGGCCAAATGGCCTCGACCGAAATCATGGCCATTGCCATATGGGATATCCTCGCTCCGCTGGTCCTAGAAAACGGCGGCGAACTCGCCAAAATCAAACTTGTCGAGACCGAAAACAATTACGTAGAATACTACGGCGGAAAGGAACCTTTTTAAGCCAGTCTCGTTAGCTTACCAAAACTATTCACTTGGAAAATTCAAATTTGCAAGACCTCTACGCTAGCGTTCTTACCGAACTCGGCGAAGACCCCAATCGCGAAGGCCTGCTCAAAACGCCGGAACGCGTTGCCAAAGCCATGCAATTTCTAACAAACGGCTACCAACTCAACCCCGACGAAATCATCGAGTCGGCCATATTTCACGAAGATTACTCAGAAATGGTCATCGTCAAGGACATCGAGGTATATTCGATGTGCGAACACCACATGTTACCGTTTTTTGGGAAAGCTCACGTTGCGTATATTCCAGACGGCAAAATTGTCGGGCTCAGCAAAATCCCAAGAGTTGTAGACGCTTTTTCAAGAAGACTTCAAGTTCAGGAACGCCTGACCCTAGAAATCCGAGACGCCATTCAGCGCACCCTCGCACCCAAAGGCGTAGCTGTTGTCATTGAGTGCGCACACATGTGCATGCAAATGCGCGGTGTTCAAAAACAAAACTCCGTGACCACCACCAGCGCTTTTACAGGTCTTTTTATGACCAACGACGCCACAAGACGAGAATTTATTAATTTAGTACAAGCAAAAATTCATTAACCATGGAAGATCTCAATTACCAAAACTCAGGCTCGCTCAGCCAAGACTACGCCCGCGACTTCATCAAAAGCGTTTACAATTACATGTTTGCCGCCCTCACCATTTCTGGCGTCATTTCTTATTTTATCGGCACCAACCCTGCGCTCTTAGCATCGCTTTTCATGACGGCTACTGGCGGCGTATCCATGGTATTTTACATTGTATTGTTCTCCCCTATCGTCATTTCTTTGGTCATGGCAGGTGGTTTTAATAAGTTTTCTTTTGGTACATTAATGGCGCTTTTTGTGCTTTATGCAGTGCTGCTTGGCATGAGCCTTTCCGTATTGTTTATGGCCTATTCCACAAGCACACTAGCTACCACCTTCTTACTCACCGCTGGTTCTTTTGGCTTCATGGCTTTCTTAGGCTACACCACCAAAACCGACCTCACTAAATTCGGTAGCTTGCTATACATGTTGCTTTTTGGCGTCATCATTTCGAGCGTAGTCAACATGTTTCTAGGAAGCAGTGGTTTTGACTACATCATCTCTTTGGTTTCTGTCTTCATTTTTACGGGTCTTGTTGCTTACGAAATGCAAATGATCAAAAACATGGCACACCAAGCGCAAATGGACGGCACACTTCGTCAAAAATTAGCCTTATTTGCTGGTTTTCAATTGTATTTAACTTTTGTCAATTTATTCTTGTCTTTATTGCGCCTTTTGGGCAACCGAGATTAAAAAGAATTGCTATTTTTGGAGCTCAAAAAACAACATTATGTCTGATAATTTTTTCGAAGGGTCAACTGCAGCTATTGGTACTATCATCACAATTGCCTTATTGAGCGTCGTTGTCTCTATCCTCATCTGGGGTTAAGCCAAATCCATTACCAATATGCCGTTTAACACCTTATTTTCTTGGTGGATTGGTCGGCGTATGGATCGCATCAACGACTACCGCGATCAACCTCTTGCAAATCAGTCACGTATGCTTGAGTTCCTCTTATTAGAAGGCACTCAAACCTCCTACGGAAAAGCGCAGCATTTTTCAACAATCGAAAACTACCAAGACTTCAAGTCTAAGGTCCCACTATCCGACTACGGTACCCTTAAACCATTTATAGACCGCGCCATCGAAGGCGAAACCGACTTACTTTGGCCCGGTGCCACCAAATGGTTTGCCAAATCATCGGGCACAACCGCCGACCGCATCAAAATTTTACCCATTACCGAAAGTTCGCTCTTAGAAAACCACTACGCAGGTGGTAAAGATTTACTTGCGCAATACTACCACAACTTTGAAGGACGCAAGCTCTACAATGCCAAGCACTTAATTGTGGGTGGCACGGGCAAAATCGAACAACAAAGCCATGGTGTTTTCATCGGCGACCTCTCCGCTATCATCATCAATAACCTCCCCATCTGGACCGAATTGCGCCGCACGCCCAAAAAAGAAATTGCCCTTCTTGAAAACTGGGAAGAAAAACTCGACCGCATGGCAGTGTCCGTACTTGATCAAAACATTTGTATCATCGCTGGCGTTCCAAGCTGGACCCTCCTCTTGCTTCAAAAAGTACTAGAAAAGAGCCAAAAACAAAGCATTGCGGAGGTCTGGCCCAATTTAGAGCTCTATATTCATGGCGGCATGTCTTTTGCGCCATACCAATTGGCTTTTGAACAAATCATCGGAAAGCCCGACATGAATTATGTCGAGAATTACAATGCTTCAGAGGGTTATTTTGGTCTTCAGGATCAAATCAACACAAAAGATTTACTCTTGCTGACCAACTCAGAAGTTTTTTATGAATTTATCCCCATGAATTCCTTTGAGGGCCTGCAATCTAAAGAAGTCATTTCACTAGAAGAAGTTCAGACGGGCATCGACTACGCTTTGGTTATTTCCACCTCGGCCGGGCTATGGCGCTACATCATTGGCGACACCATTCGCTTTACCCAAACCCATCCTTTTCGCTTTGTAGTGAGTGGCAGAACAGCGCATTACATCAACGCCTTTGGCGAAAAACTCATTATTGAACATGCCGATAGCGCCCTGAGCAAAACGTGTCAAGTACATGGCGTACAAATTAGAGAATATACGGCCGCACCTGATTTTAAAAGGGCAAATGAAGTGGGTGCGCACCATTGGCTCATCGAATTCGAAGACGAGCCCAGCAACCTCACTGCTTTTTGCACTACCCTTGACCAAGAACTCAAAGCCATCAATGCCGACTACGATGCCAAGCGCAAAGGCAATATCAACATCGGGGCACCGTTAATAACCGTGGTAGCAAGCGGTACTTTTCACCGCTGGCTCAAGCAAAAAGGAAAACTCGGCGGCCAACACAAGGTGCCGCGTTTGCAAAACAACGACGCTTTACTTCAAGAAATCTTAGCATGTCAGTGAAAAGTAGTTTGTTTCTTTTGTTTTTATTTTTAGAAGGCCTCGTTTTTGGACAAACTTGGCAACTAGAAAAAGAACTTTTACTCAAGGACAGCACTTACCGCTGGACCAGCGACGAATGGGGCCAACTCTACCAATGGAAAGAGAACACCATTTGGCTACAACAAAACCAAAATCAGGCGGCCTTTCAAGAAACCTACAAAATACTGGGCGAAATAAGCGAGGTGCAGGCCATCAGTGGTTTGCGTGCACTCGTTTTTTCAGAAGGGCAACAAATGATGGGTATCATCGACAACACCTTGCAATTAAAAGAGGATTTATTGGCGTTTTACAATTTTAACTTTTCAAATATTTCCAAAGTTGCCATCAGCAACAGACCTGACTTTATTTGGCTCTTTGACCAATACCGCGAGCGCTTGATCTTGTTTAATATCAATACTGCCCAAGCAGTTCAGGTTGTCGACAACTGTTTTGGAGGCATCAAAGACGCCCAAATTGTTCAATTTTTTGAATACCAACAAAACCTCATTTGCCACTTGAGCGATGGTCGCTTTTTTGAGTTTGACCGCAACCTCACCTTGGTTAAAATGCTGACTTTAGCTCCTAATATCACCCTATTTGGATATCAAAATGAAATCTGGCTGCAAGATCAAAATTGGATAGAAAAATTAAAGCCTAGTTTCCAGTCAAGTCGAATTGAACTCCCTATTCAAAACTATCAACAGCTGCAAGTTTTACAAGATCGGTTATATTTTCAACAGGGTCGAAAAATCAGCGTTTATCGACTTAAAATGTAGGCTGGATCTTTTGACGTTTCGGTCTAATTGTCGTACTTTAGCCTTCTAAAATAGAAGTTTATGCACGTCGCGATCGCCGGAAATATTGGTTCTGGAAAAACAACCCTCACCAACTTACTCTCCAAACATTACAACTGGGACACCCATTTTGAAGACGTGGATCAAAACCCATATCTCAACGATTTCTATCACGATATGCAACGTTGGTCGTTCAATTTGCAAATCTATTACCTCAATAGCCGTTTTACGCAAATTCAAGAAATCAAAGAATCGACGCATACCGTTATCCAAGACCGTACTATTTACGAAGACGCCTTCATTTTTGCGCCCAACTTACACTCCATGGGCCTCATGACCACCCGCGACTTCGAAAACTACTTTTCGTTGTTCAACCTCATGGATTCCTTCGTATCTGCCCCTGACCTACTCATTTACTTGCGCGCGAGCGTTCCGACACTTGTCTCGCAAATCCAGCAGCGTGGCCGCGACTACGAAGAAAGCATTCGCCTAGACTACCTCAAGCGCCTCAACGAGCGCTACGAAGCCTGGATCTCTACCTACGACAAAGGCAAGCTCCTCGTTATCGATGTAGACAACAACCGTTTTCCTGAAAGCCAAGAAGACCTCGGCAAAATCATCAACTCCATCGACGCAGAAATCAACGGTTTATTCTAAGATATGATCGTCGTTACAGGAGCAGCAGGCTTTATTGCCAGTTATTTAGCAGAAGTACTCAATCAGCAAGGTCGAACCGACCTCATCTTAGTAGACGACTTCTCCACTGAAGCCAAGAAAAACAATTGGGTCAATTTAGGCTTTGAACAATGCATTGACCGCGAAGCTTTTTTACCGTGGTTCGAAGAAAACAGCGCTTCCATTGACTTTGTTTATCATTTGGGTGCACGCACAGACACCACCGAAAAAAGTGCAGACATCTTAGCGCACCTCAACCTGAACTACAGCAAAACCATCTGGGAAATCTGTGCCAATGCAAGCATTCCTCTTGTTTACGCCAGTTCTGCAGCTACCTATGGCCTCGGCGAATTCGGCTACAAAGACGAACACAGCCTGAGTACCAAACTACAGCCCCTCAACTTATATGGGCACTCCAAAAACGACTTCGACATTTGGGCGTTGCAACAAACCAACACACCACCACATTGGTACGGCCTCAAATTCTTTAACGTTTACGGGCCAAAAGAATACCACAAAGGACGCATGGCCAGTGTTGTGCTCCACACCTACAAGCAAATTCAAGAAAAGGGTCAAATGCAACTCTTTCGTTCGCACAACCCTCACTACAAAGACGGCGAACAACTCCGCGATTTTGTGTATGTCAAAGACGTCGCCAAGGTTTGTTTGTTTTTACAAGACCACCAACCAGAAAGCGGCCTTTACAATTTAGGTTCGGGCAAAGCTCGTACTTTCTTCGACCTTGCACGCCTCACTTTCGAAGCGCTGGATCTTCAATCCAACATCACTTTCATCGACACCCCAATCGACATCCGAGATAAATACCAGTATTTCACAGAAGCCGATATGTCCAAACTTTTGGCTGCAGG
>CANHSA010000047.1 GCA_947463345.1 Flavobacteriales bacterium | reverse complement strand
GTAGTCGCGGCCATAGCCCTCGCTTGCGCGGTAATCGACGTCCAGAACGGTATAGCCTTTGTCGATGAGCATTTGATGAAACATGAACTCACGTTGGTAATAACTCCAGTAATGATGCGCGTTTTGCAAATAACCGGCGCCGTGCACAAACAAGACCGCTGCGCCATTTTTGTTTTGCGACTTGGGTGTATACATGCGTGCGTAAACTTCAACGCCATCTGAACCCTTAAAGCTCAATACTTCAGGCTTTTGCCACGGATAGGTTCGGAATACTTCTGTAGTTGACTTCGTTAGTTGAACTTGATCTTTCGGATTTTTAAGCGAACAAGTAAAGATTTCCCACGGTTGGGTGCTTGTACTGAAACGGTAAGCCAATTGCTTCTCATCTGGCGAAAGCTGTACTTCGTAGGCGCCAAGTTCTGAAAGTATTGTTTTGATTTCTAGCTTTTTAAGATCCAACTGATGAAAACTACGCGCGCCAGGATGATTCAAATTTGTGTTCAGGTAAAAAGAATTGCTGTCCTTAGCTAAGAGCACTTGATGGACTTCATAGTTGCCGCTAGTGAGTGCTAACTTAGTTTGGGTTTGTAAATCCAGGGTATACAAGTGAGAATAACCTGATGCTTCTGATTGAAAATAAATGGTCTGGGCGTCTCGAAGCCAACCAAGTGTGCCCGTTTCAAAGTTCCAAGAAGAAATCCCGGGCCCGCCTATCCAAGCGCTGTCGTGTTGATGCTCCAATTGCTTTATTTGGCCTGTTTCAAGTTCCAGGTAAACAATCCAGCGGTCTTTGTTGTCTGCACTGCGGATGTCTAGTAAAGCCAAAGGCTTGGTTTTGGCAAAAATAGCTGGGTGAATAATAAGTGCGCGGTCTTCGGCATTCATTTGGGTGAGCCCCGAAAAATCGATTTCAACTAAAGAGTCGGAACGTAAATCATGTAGAAATAAGCGCTGAGATGGTTCTTCGTTCATCACTTTTGAGCGCGCTTTTTCATTGTAGACATGTGCGTCGGCCGATATAAAATGTGGCACTTCCGTCGCTTTTTCTTCGGGTTGTTGTTCTTCTTTGAGCAAGACAAAACGTGCTGTGGGGTCTACTTGCAGGGCGCCTTGTTGTTCGAACGAAATGAATTTGACAGTAGGTAAATCGAATTTGGTGCTTTGTAATGCTTGCTTGCGAACGCTTTCAAAAAATTCAAGTTCTGTTTGAGACAAGCCGTCAGAAGCACGCTTTGCAGGTGTTAACTTCTGATAGCTCACTAAATTTTTTGCCAGGCCATTTTGAAGGTCAAAGACAAACAAACTTTGCCCCTGTTGAAAAACAACCGTTTGCGCAATGTTTTGAACTTGTAAATTCCAAATCGCATTGGTAAACAATGGATAGGACTTGATTTGCTGGGTTTTCGTGTCGAGGCATTGTAGCTTTTGGTCGTGTAGCCTGAGGTAATTTAATTGACCCGCACCAGACGTCCAAACCCAGCGGTCTTGCCAGTCGTTTTTACTCAAGACCTTCGTTTGTTTTTGATTTACGTCGTAGCCATAATATGTTTTCTGCAAGGAGTCGGGATGCTTCTTCCAGTAATAAATCAGTTTGCCGTCAACGGACCATTCTGGAGCCTCAGGCAAGGCGCCCACAAAACCTGGGCCTCTCATGATGAGATCAAGTTGGAGCTGTGCGAGGCCCTTTATGCCAAGACAAAGAACAAAAGCAAGGAACACGGTAATTTTCATTCGCTAAAAATAGAAATAATTGTACTTTTGAGTCAAAGAATCGGCATGAAGAAATTGCTTTATATGATATTACCCGAAAGGGCCTACTTATTTACCTTGCATCGGTTCTTCTACCTGCTTTATGATCTAGGGCTACTCAAAAATAAAGAAGCCTTTAAATTTCATTATTTCATCAAGCGCATCATACAACCCCAGTTTGTCGTGATCGACATCGGCGCCAACCTTGGGTATTTCGCTAAAAACTTTTCCAGGCTAGCCAAAGACGGCAAACTCATTGCCATTGAGCCACTCCCGCAGTTTCATGCTGTCTTGAACCATTTTATTGGCCAGCGCGAAAACGTAGAACTACACAATGTGGCATTGGGCAAAGAAGCCGGAAGCATCACGATGGTACTGCCCCAAACCAACGGCATGCTGCGCACAGGGCTACCGCACATCATGCGCCCAGAAGAAAAAACAACGCAAGAGCGCACCCAAGAAGTGCAAATGGTCAATACCAGCGATTTCTTTAGCACCTTTGAGCGCATCGACTACATCAAATGCGACATCGAAGGTCATGAATGGGAGGTTTTTCAGTTACTCGGTAAGGTTTTAGAGGAAAAACGCCCTATTGTTCAACTCGAAATTGACCCTAAAAACGAGCCCCACTTGTTTCATTTTTTTAGTGAGCTCAACTATGTACGTTGCGGCCTCGATGGCTTGATGTGCAAAATAGAAACTGAAAAACACTTTGGTGGCGATTACCTTTTTATTCCATCGGAAAAACAACAATTGATACCCAAATGGAACGCGTAATTTCCCTCCTTTGTCTTTTATTTACTATCCTTTGCCTTAGTTATATGCTGGTGAGTTGCGAAAAAGGTACCGGAGAATTTCTGATCAAAGGAACCGTTACAGACCAATCTTTCAACCAAGGTTTACAAGGTGCAACAGCTTCAATTTACAAGGTTCCGATCGGCACCTCCGACGAACTCTTTGTTGAAAGCGTCCTGCTTTCTTCCAATGGCAACTATGAGTTTGTTGTCCCTCGAGAAAAAATGGAACGCTATATTTTGCGTGTAAGCAAGGATTTATATTTTCCGATAGAAGAAGACATTTACTACTCTTCACTGAGTATCAAAGACCCCAATATTTTCAATCTATCGACAAACGCAATGGCTTGGGCTAAAATACACTTCAAAAATAACAATCCCGCTCCTTCCGATCATTTTAGGTACATCAAGCAAGAAGGTTTAGCGGCTTGTTTGAGTTGTTGCCCGATTACAGCACAAGATTATTTTGGCGCGCTGGACACCACTTTTTATTGCCTGAACAACGGCAACACCAACTATTCTATCTTTTATTGGGAAATGAATACACCAAATAGCGGTCAAAAATCGACCAACACAACAGCTTTTGACACCACGCTCATCGAGGTGTTCTACTAAGCGCTTGTCTTCTCTTAATTTTTAAATTTTGCGTCTGGTATACCCTGATTGACTTTGTAGTTGCTCATTTGCAGCACAATAGTACCGGTCTGGGGACCATCAGCTGATTTGGCTTTCTTTTTATTTTGATGGAGGTCTGCAGCCACACTTTTGGGCAACTTGAATTTCTTGACATCGATGGTAAAGACCATTTTGTAAGGCAAACCATATTTAGCTTGATCGCCATAAAAGTAGTTAATGTCTAAAGTACCATTACTCTTGCTTGTAATTTGAGACTTGAGGATCAAATCTTTTGCGGGGTCAATCCAGAGTTTAACAAGTACTACATCTGAGTTTTCTGTCAATGGCAAAACCGAAACCACTGAAGTCTTGACCTCTCCAAGCATTTTGGTGCCATTCAGAGCGCAAGTGTAGGCTTTCTCGTTGGTCAAGAAATTATTGAGCTCACCAAGCCCTTGTTTAGGCAAAATAGCAATGCCTTTGGACTCTACTTTCATTTTGTTGGGTACCTTATAAAATACCTTTGCGTCGACTTCATCGATTTTGATCATAGGCACTTGCGCTTTGATATGGATATCGGCTGAGTAGTCCTGGACTTTTTCGAGCTTGAAGCGCACAGCTTTAACAAGTTCGTTAGGATCTTGGGCAACGGCAAATTGCGCACTGATAAGGGCAAGGAGAAAAAGGATATGCTTCATGAAGTGATGTCTTTGCGTTTGAATTTGAAAACAGCAACTGCTACAAATAAGATGTTGTGGGCCAATAGGATCCAGACGGACTCCCATATGGCCGACCACGGCACTGGGTCGCTGAAAAAAGAACGCCAGGAGGCCATGTGGGTGGTGAAAAGCCAAGGCTTGACGTGGTCAAACACACTGACGTCTAATGAGCCAATTATGGTAAAAAGGATAATAACTGCCATGGTGGAGACGATTGGGCCTATGGAGTTATCTGCAAAAGCAGAAAAAGCAATGGAGAGCGTGGCAATGGTCATGAGTGCCAAATAAGCCACCATAAAGGCGAGGCCATAGCGCCACAAAATATCGGTGTAATTTAAAATGACCAAACCATCTGAATTGAGCACGATTAAATCGCCGTCACCGAAGACCCAACGACCCACTACCAAGGCTAAAAAGCCCATCCAGAGCACCAAAATAAAAGTGTAAGCAGCGGCGGCAATGAGTTTAGAGTACACCACCTGACTTCGGCTGATCGGCTTGGTGAGGAGCATGCGCAAGGTACCCATAGCGGCTTCACCCGAGAGTAAATCACCTGTAACCAAAGCCACGAGCAACGGAATATGGACGATGAGCATTTGTAGGACAATAAAGGCAATAAGGTTTCCGTTGAGAATGTTCCCATTAAAGGACAGCGTTTGCTCAAAAGAGGCTGTCACGAAAGAAATGTACATGCGGCCATCTGCTTTCATGGCAAACAGAATGATGAGGATCAGTAAGGTAAGCGCCGCTAAACCAATGTAGCTTCTGGGCTTGGCTAAGATCTTAATGAATTCGTTGTAGGTGTTTTTCCAGAGCATTAGGCTTGCGTCATTTGGATGAAAAAATCTTCTAGTTTGCGTTTGGGTTCGAGCGCCACCACCTCAAAACCCGCTTGCACTAATTTGGAATTGAGCAGCGCGATATGTTGCTTCTCAACGTTCAATTCCAGTGTTTTAGGTGAGCTTACTTGAATTTTTACCTCAGGTAATATTTCATGAATGAGCGTAGCTGCGCCTTGGCTATTTTGCGCAAGCTCAATGTGTAATAAGGTTTCTTGTGCATTCATGAGTTCTGCAACCGAGCCTTCAATAATAGTTTGTCCTTTATTGATGATCACCATGCGATTGGCCACGAGCTCGATTTCGGCCAACTGATGCGAAGAAAGAATGACGGTTTTGTTTTGCTCATTTTTAAGACGCAAAATGAGGTCTCTGACCTCAATGATGCCTTGCGGATCTAAACCTGTGGTAGGCTCATCTAAAATGATCAGTTCTGGCTGATGCAATAAGGTTTGGGCGATTCCTAAGCGCTGGCGCATGCCGTGCGAAAAACCACCCACTTTGTCTTTTTCTCGACCGAGCAAGCCTACAAAATCTAAAGTTTCGTAAATAGCTTTCTGGCTCACGTCTGCACCTGAAATGCGCGCAAAAATTTCTAGATTTTTGAGCGCCGACAAATATTTATAAAAATCAGGCTTTTCGACAATGCTACCCACCTTGGCCAAAATGGCATTGCGCTCTTCAAATAAGTTCTTTCCAAAAATGCGGATATCGCCTGCATTGGGCTTGATCAAAGAAAGCATGCAACGCATAGTGGTACTCTTTCCAGCGCCATTGGGCCCTAAAAACCCAAATACGTCACCTTTATTGACCGTAAAAGTCACGTTTTTAACTGCTTCAAAAGAGCCAAAAGATTTTTGCAAACCCTTGACTTCAATTATTGCTTGCTGTTCCATGTTTGCAAATTAAGGAGAATTCTAAAATGATAGCGCAACCTAGGTTACTTAAATATAGCATCAACCTTTTGAAAACGATATGCAAAAATTTGCTCGAGCTTTGGACGCACCAAAAAAGGATGCACTAAGCGCCCTAAAATACCAAGCGGAAGCACATACGTTACAATGTCGGTCATTTCGACACCACCTGCTACAGCTTTAAAGTGATGTTCGTGATGCCATATTTTATATGGTCCAACGCGTTGTTCGTCTACAAAAAATTCTAAATCTCTCACGGTTTTGATTTCGGTTACCCAATTCATAGGAATGCCGGCCAATGGCTTAACGGTATAGGCAATCATGAGGCCTTCGTACATTTTTTGAGGCACCTCTGATTTGACAATAAATCCCATGCTTGGCGGGGTGATTTCTTTGAGGTTCAAAGGTGAGGAGAAGTAGTCCCAACAAGTTTGTAAATCTGTCGGAATAAATTGTGTTCTTTTGAGCTGATACATGCTTTTCAAACACACTAGCTCCAAAAATGTTTAGGGTTTTTGAAAGGCTTTTTTAGCGGGTTTTGGCCCAAGTTCAAAAAGGAGTTCTCCGCCCTTTAGTAATTCTTGGTGTGAAAGCACCGGCTTTTGCAATTGTTGGCCATTGAAACTCACTTTTTGAATATAGACATTCTTGTCCGAGTTGTGAAGGGTCTTGATGCGGAGCGTTTGTCCGTTGTCGAGTTGCAGGGTGGCGTCTTTGACCAACGGAGCAGTGAGTTGGTAGTCTGGGGACCCAGGTGCAAATGGATACAAACCAAGGGCCGTAAACAAATACCAAGCGCTCATTTGACCGCAGTCGTCATTACCTCCCATTCCTGCGGCCTTCAGGCTATATTGTTTGGCTAAAATCATGCGGGTCGTTGCTTGGGTTTTCCAAGGCTGAGCGGTAAAGTTGTAAAAATAAGCGATGTGATGCGAGGGCTCATTGCCATGCACGTAATTCCCAATAATACCTTCGCGCATGATGTCTTCTGTTTGAGCAAAATAGGCATCGGGCAGTTCCATTTCAAAAAGAGAATCAAGATGCGCTATAAAACGCTGCTCACCTCCCATTAACGCAATAAGGCTTAGGGGTTGCTGCGGTACGTAAAAGCTGTAATTCCAGGCGTTTCCTTCAATGAAACCTTGCCCATGTGTAGACAGCGGATCAAATTGCGTTTTGAAGTTGCCGTTAGTCAGGCGTGGGCGCATAAATCCCGTCTGCAGGTCGAATACATTGCGGTAGTTCTCAGCTCTGGACTGATATACCCGCGCCAAACTATCTGCCTTCAATTTGGACGCTAATTGGGCAATACACCAGTCGTCGTAGGCGTATTCTAAAGTTTTGGAAACAGAACTACCGCTTTGGTCTTCCGGAACAAAACCTAAATCGATGTAAGCACCTAGACCCTCATAAAAACGTTGATTAGCCGTGCTGTGCGCCGCTTTTAAAAAACGGGAAGGATCTTTCAAATATGGATTTTCTTTGACAACCGCATCGGCCATTACGGATACGGCGTGATAGCCGATCATGCACCAGTTTTCATTGGCATAATGCGACCAAATAGGCAACATATGGTGTACGCTTTGGGTATAGTGCTGCTGCATAGACTCGATCATGTCCGCATCTTGTTTCGGATAAAACAAATTCAAAAACGGATGCGCCGCACGATAGGTGTCCCATAGAGAAAACGTCGTGTAGTTGGTAAAACCATCGGCCTGATGTATTCTTTGGTCAAGTCCGCGGTAACGGCCATCTACATCCATGTAAATGCTAGAACCCAACAAACTGTGATACCAAGCGGTATAAAAATTACTTTGGTCATCGAGGTGTAAAAAGTTGGCGTCTTGTACCACCGAAAAAGCTTCATTCCATTGTTCTTGAGCAGCAGAATAATAAGCACTAAAGCCCGACTTCGGCGCTTCGGTTTGGAGATTGAGTAAAGCACCTTCGATGGAAACACCCGAGAGCGCCACCCTGAATTCTACTTCTTTGGCCTCGCCAAAAAACAACGCTGCTTTCAAGCCCTCACCTGCCCCTTCGGCAAACTGATGTTCGGTGTCAAATTTGCGCCAAAAACCTTTGTACATACTCGGCTTGAAATCCTTGATTTGGTAGGCACTGAGCGGCACCGAAGTAGCGATTGCAAAGTAAACCGTTCGGGTTCTGCCCCAGCCATTGGTTTGCTTGTAGCCCGTGAGTAAGGTGTCGTTTTCAACGCGCAAAAAACACCAGACATTCTTGCCGTCGTAGTTGTATATGCCGTGCGTGAGGTCGAGTATGAAGTGGCCCGGAGCACCGTCGTCAAAACGATAGCGGTGCACACCAACGCGCTGGGTGGCCGTTAGTTCGGCCTTTACCCCAATTTCATTGAGGTAAACACCGTAGTAACCTGGTTGCGCAACTTCGTCGTGGTGATATACCGAACGGTAGCCTTTTTCTGGCGCTGCGGCGGTACCCGGATTCCATTGGATAGAGCCACGGTTGGGCATGAGCAGTACATCACCTAGATCGGAGTGGCCGGTTCCTGAAAAATGCGTGTGTGAAAAACCGACAATTGTGGAGTCGGCATGTTGGTAACCTGCGCAATAACGATAAACATTAGGCTGATAAGCACCGTTGACCGCAAAAAGAATGGTATCGGTGTCGGGGCTGAGTTGTATGGATCCGAACGGAACCGTTGCTCCGGGGTAAGTGTGCCCTGCGTCTTGGGTACCAATGAAGGGTTTAACGAAATCAAGCGGCTTCTGCTGTGCAAAAGCCGCCGAACTCCATAAGATGAAAATGAGGTAGCGCATTAAACGAGCTCCACTACCATAGCAGAAGCACCGCCACCGCCATTGCAGATGCCAGCTCCACCGCGCTTCGCGCCATTTTGTTTCAAAACGTTCAATAAGGTAACAATGATGCGCGAGCCTGAATTGCCGAGCGGATGCCCTAAAGCAACTGCTCCACCATTGACATCGACCTTAGCTGGGTCGAGACCAAGAATTTTCATGTTGGCTAAACCAACCACAGCAAAGGCTTGGTTGAGTTCCCAGTAATCTATATCGGCAGTAGTAAGACCTGCTTTTTCAAGTGCTTTTGGAATAGCGAGTGAAGGAGCTGTAGTGAACCACTCAGGCTCTTGGGCTGCATCGGCGTAGGAAACAATTTTGGCGATTGGCTTGAGGCCGTATTTTTCAATTGCTTCTTCTGATACTAAGATGAGCGCAGAAGCACCGTCGTTGAGCGTAGAAGCATTGGCTGCTGTAATGGTGCCTTCTTTTTCAAAAGCGGGGCGCAACGCAGGAATTTTATCTAAAAATACGTTTTTGTATTCTTCGTCTTCGACAACCATTATAGGGTCGCCTTTGCGTTGTGGAACCGAAACACCAACTACTTCGTCGGCAAAACGACCAGCCTGCCATGCCGCTGCGGCACGTTGGTAAGAGGTAACAGCGAAATTGTCTTGATCCGCTCTGGAAATATCGTATTTGGTAGCGCAAAGTTCGGCGCAATTACCCATTGGCACTTTGCTGTAAACATCAAGTAAACCATCTTTGGTGATGCCGTCTAGCATGCCAATATTGCCAAATTTGGTGCCGTTGCGGGCGTCTAAATAATGTGGCGTTTGGGACATGTTTTCCATTCCGCCTACCACAACAACGTGGTTGTCGCCAGCCAAAATACTTTGCGCGCCGAGCATGATAGATTTCATACCTGAAGCACACACTTTATTGATGGTGGTACAAGGCACATTTTTACCCAAACCTGCAGCCATTGCTGCCTGACGCGCCGGTGCCTGACCTACGCCAGCCTGAAGAACATTACCCATAAAAACTTCGTCGACCAAAGCTGGGTCAAGTTGGGCCTTTTGAAGTGCGCCAGTGATTGCTGTAGCACCTAATTGCGTTGCGGATACGCCTGAAAACGCACCCATAAAGGAACCCATTGGCGTGCGAACTGCGGAGAGGATATAAACTGTTTTTGACATGTTGATTGTTTTTGAGCCACGAATTTAAGTAAAAATGTATGTATTTTTGGCATATGCATTTGCTGTCTTCTTATTCTTTGTGGTGGATTCTTCCAATAATGGCCCTCACAGCCCTTTTGAGCTACCTTTTTTACCGCAAGGAAACTTGGCTACACACCAAATCAAAGAAACTTTGGTACACCCTCTTTTCGCTGCGCGCCTTCAGCATGGGTGTTATTGCCGTGCTACTTTTAGGCCTACTCCTGGAGCAATCTGATTTTGAAACAGAAAGACCAGTAATTCTGACCCTGATTGACCGCTCTTCCTCCATGACCAATTACAAGGAAAGCAATAAATTAGAACAACAAATCAAGGCTTACCATTCTATTTTAAAAGAAAAACTAGGGGGGCGTTTTGAGCTTCAAACCTGGAACTTCGGCAACAACCTTCAAGTTGTCAACAAGGGTTTTACAGCCGCACAAACCAACATGGAGTTACCATTTGAACAGGCCGCGAATCAATTTATTAATCGAAATCTTGGTGCTGTCGTTCTGATTTCAGACGGCAATTACAATACCGGCGGTCATCCAATGTACAATGCAGCTTACCTTCCGCTAACTGCCGTATATAGTTTAGCTGTCGGAGATACCGCGGTTAAAAAAGACCTACTTGTTGCCAATGTGGCTCATAACGAGCTCGCTTTTCTAAATAACAACTTTACACTAGAGGTCGATATCGAAGCGCAGCGCTTTTCTTCTAAAAATATACAGGTTCACCTTTACGAAGATGGCAAAAAAATAGCCTCCCAAAAAGTAAAACTTCCGGCCACGCGCAGCAGCCAAACCACCCTTCAATTTGAAGCGAAAGCGAAAAAACCGGGCATCCACGAATACAAACTCGTCATTGATCGTTTCAAAGGGGAATTTTCTTATCAAAATAATAGCCGAACGGTATACATCGAGGTGCTCGATAGCCGCAGTAAAATTTTGCTCTATAGCCACGCGCCGCATCCGGATGTCGCCGCTTTGCAACAAGCCCTTGCCGGCAACGAGAATTACGAAGTGGTGGTCAAACACACTGACCAACTCAAAGACCTCAAATGGAGTAGCTTTGACTTAGTGGTTTGGCACGACCCCGGAAAAGGTTTCAGCGAGCAATATTTAAAGGAACTGCGCAGCAAGCAAATACCGGTTTGGTACATACTCGGCTCGCAAACAGATGAACAAATTGCGACCAAACTTAACACCGGCCTGCAGCTTACACTCAAGACACAACTCGAAGAAATCCAGGCGACGCCAAACAAGGGTTTTGGGCTCTATCAGCCCAATTCAGAATGGCTAAGCCTTACTGATGCACTGCCTCCACTGACCAAAAGATTGGGCGAAGTCAAAGCGACTGCCGGCACACAAGTACTTTTTACGCAGCGCATCGGGAACTTACAAAAAGGAACACCCCTACTTACTTTTAGTGACCGCAACCAACAACGCAATGCTTGTTTACTCGGCGAAGGACTTTGGCGCTGGCGAATGGTCAATTACGTCAAAAAGCAAAACCACGAAGCTTTCGATGCCTTTGTAGGAGAAATATGCGCTTACCTGATGGTCAAAAAAGAAGGCAGCGGCCTGAGAATTCAGGCACCGAAAAAACTCAGCACCTATGAAAATTGCATTCTGAACGCGACCTTTTACAATGAAGCCCTTCAGGCCATTACCAGCCCCAAAATCAACTGGGAACTCGACTACGAACACAAAAAAATCCGCAAAGGGACCTTTGCCACCAAAGGCGCATTTTACCAGCAGCAACTTGGCAAACTCAAGCCCGGACGCTATTACTGGAAAGCGAGCACCGTGCACAATCAAAAGAAATATGTCAAAACAGGAGCTTTTATCGTCGAAGATATCAATCTAGAACAACTCGAATCTTCTGCCCGACACACAACGCTTTATCAGTTAGCCAACCAAACTGACGCTAAAGTGTTGGCCATTAAGGATTACAACAAACTCATTTCCCTTCTCGACAAAAAAGAAGACCTCGTTGCACTGCGCACTGAAACCCATCAGTTTGATCCACTTTTAGACTACCTTCTGTTATTCTTTGTCTTGATCGGCTTACTCATTGCGGAATGGTTTTTGAGAAGATACCACGGTTCTTACTAAAACATTTTTATGCGGATTTACCTCATTACCTTTTATTTAGAAATCCCCTACGACGAACCAATGGTGTCGCCAGGGCAACTCAGTGAATCAGCGTTATTGTATAAAGTTCAATAAGTAGTTATGGCTCTAAAATTCTCCTTCAAGTCCTTTGCAGAATTCAACCCTTTCGAACTTTACGCGTACTTGCAATTGCGCAGCGAAGTCTTTGTCGTAGAACAAAACTGCGTTTACCAAGACCTCGACGACAGAGACCAGCTCTCACTGCACGTATTTGTTCACCACGACGATGAATTGGTGGCCTGTGCACGCATCGTACCCGCTGGTCTTGCTTACCCTGAAATTTCAATAGGAAGAGTGATCGTTGCCGAAGCCTACCGCAAACAACAGCTTGGTCATGAGCTCCTGCGCTTTTGCGTTGCCGAAATACACAAGTGTTTTGGGCAACAAAAAATCGTGTTGTCGGCACAAGCCCACTTGCAAAATTTTTATAAAAAGCACAACTTTGTACCCGAAGGAGCTACCTATCTAGAAG